>JAOXRX010000061.1 GCA_025800285.1 Alphaproteobacteria bacterium | reverse complement strand
TTATGGTCCTACAACCCCCTATGCAAGCATAGGGTTTGCCCTAATCCGCGTTCGCTCGCCGCTACTAACGGAATCTCATTTGATTTCTCTTCCTCTGGTTACTGAGATGTTTCACTTCACCAGGTTAGCCCCTCGAAAGGTAACATATGTCTCCATATGCTGGGTTGTCCCATTCGGAAATCTCCGGATCAAAGCCTCTTGACGGCTCCCCGAAGCTTATCGCAGTCTAGTACGTCCTTCTTCGCCTCTTACAGTCTAGGCATCCACCATTAGCCCTTAATAGCTTATTATAAAGTTAATCTTTCGATTAACCGCTTTTTTGAATAATTATTCCTTGGCTACTATCTTATTAAACATATTCGCTTAATAAAACAGTTGTGTCTATCTATATTGATGTTATAAATTTCTTTATAACTTTAGATATGAAATTTTTTTGTTTTTTTTAAATCATCTTCATACGAAAGATATTGATTTAAACGAAAAAATTAAAGACTTTAACATTAAATTTTTAAATAACATTGTTGCTTAAAAAAACTAAAGCTTTTTC
>JAOXRX010000060.1 GCA_025800285.1 Alphaproteobacteria bacterium | reverse complement strand
AAAATCAATTTTTTTAGTTAATTTAGGTTCATTATACATGGTTTTATGCTATTTGAATAGTATCTATGGCATAAATAAACGGATGTTAATATTGCAATTACAATGGTGATGGAAAAACGGAACTTACTTTTTCATTCAACCAATTTCTCTGAGTAAAGAATCTTTAACGCCTCAAAATCATTTTTATTACTTTCCTTAAACAAAGTTATTACATCTTCTTCTCTACTTAAAAAATCATTGAACTTCATTTTATGTTCGGATACTATATTTTCTGCTGCTATTTGATTTTCTTTCATTTTATTGCTTAACTCAATGAAATTACTTGAATTTATAGCTATTTCCTCTTTAAGAGAATCAATAAGCAAGTCATATTCAATTCTCATGTTTTCTACTATTTTATCATTGTTTAATGGGTATTCATTAGTCAATGCAATAAAAAAACCATTCTTTTGCACTTCACCATTAGGTAAAGATTTATTCATAAAAAAATCTATGGCTCCAATTAGTAGAGGCGTGCTCTGGCTTGCTAATTTTTTTATCAGCTCTGCTTGTGAACTATCACGTGTTATGTTTTCAGCATTAATTAAATTGAACTTTCCGATTGCGACCGTTATAACATCTTCAGCATGTTTCACGATACTATCTATATACTCATATCTAATTTTTTGCTTTATTTTATCCAACGCATATTTTAACTCTCTATACTTTTTTACAGTGCTGAAATTATTCAAGTAACTGTATTCAACCCAAAAATAATGCTCAGATTGAACAAACTGATACAAATCCTCAAATCTTTTAAATGATTTTATCTCATTACCTCTAAATCTTAACGTCGCATTAAAGTTACTGAACATCTTGTTAAACTCATTTGTTTCTTTTAGTATTATCTTCATTTCTCATTCCCTTAAAACTTTTATATTTTTTCCTTATTACATTTAATTATATCAAGAAACAAGACATGTTACGATAGTTTTCAATAATTTACTTATTTATGAATTTATCATTTATCAATTAAGGAATAATTCAAACTTCAGTTAATTGGATTAAAATATTCGATTAACATCTAAATAACTGGTTTACTACCTATTTACACAATTAATGGCACAAGTATTTTCTATCATACATGATTGATAGTTGATAGTGAACTTAAAACTTCAGACATTTAAATTATCATCGGAAGTTTGGCAGTAATTATTACTATTTTATTATATTACAATCGTAGTAACTAAGTTGCTTCAACGACAGTTTACAAACAGTCTTCACATGTGTGGAGTGTTGCTGACTACCTAACACTTCTTCTGATTAATTGAATTTTTAATTCACATAGTTCATTAGTTTAAAGAAATGTGGTGCATGTATATACTCATCATCATTAAATCCATGGTTAGTTATCTGCATTTTACTTATTGGACATGCTAGCATCTTTGACAGTTTCACTTCTAGTTCCTCATATTTCTTACGTCCAATATCCCAGCTAGATTCATAATCAAATAATTCATCTTCATCATCATAAAGTACATTCTGGCCATTATAGAAAACTTTACTAAGCACCTTTTCATCATCCTGGTAGTTTTCAAAATATAAATCAATAATAAATGATTCATTTCCAGGCAAAAATATCACCTTTTCTTCGTTAGGTAGTAAAGTATATCTAATAAACTTTTTACTTTCTTCAAACATAACTTTATCGCTAACTCGTAAAACTTTCTCAAAACATTCTGTTTTTAGCCTCTTTCGTATCTTCCCCAGAGAACTGAAGTAAATTTCATACAACATTCCATTCAAAATATGAAATGCAGCTTCGCCATCCAATAATTTAAGTTCAACATATAAATCATTAATATACTCCACCGCTGCACTAGCCTTTCCACAAGCCGCTTGATATATGTTTCTACCTAGAACAAAAATTGAATCAATTTTGAAATCTGTTAAATCAATCTTTCTAACTTTAGAAATAGCCGGATTTTGTACATACCAATTATGACTTTTTAGACTCTCAATAATTTCACCCAGTTTATTATCCTCAATAGAAAATCTAGAGTCTACTAGAGCATTTTTTGAGTATTTTATAGAATACTCTCCTGAAACATATCCATAATTGAAACAAAACTCCCCTATCAATGACATATGTTCCCATGATGTTTGCTTACCATTTGTTTTTATATTGAGTGAATTCCTAACTCTTTTAAACAAATCCTCTATACTTAAATCTGGCGTTTTAATGTGTGCTAATAAAACCTCAGTATACGATCCATTTCTACCTTCACCATCTTCTGCTTTTTCTCCTGGTGACATAGCAAAAGCAATAATAGAACCTTTGGGAGCATTTATAGGAGCAAATGTAGTAGTTGCTTCACCACGAAACGATCCACCAAAGGATTATTCCTGCAAGCGTCCAAAATTATTATTTTTGTTCTAGCCTCACAATTATCAAACATCTCCAAAATACTATTGAGTTCAAATGATGTTCTTTTAAGAGAATATATATCACTGCTCGCAGTATCTATAGTAGCTAAATAGTTCCTGCCTTCAACTTGAAATCCATGACCTGCAAAGTAAAACAAAACAACATCAGCCTCTTCAATATTCTCTTTAAATGATGCAACTACAGAGTCCATCTCTTCAATCACAATGTTTTCAGCGATTGTAGTTTCGAATCCAAATTCACTTAAAACATAAGCAATATCAATTGTATCATTTACAGGATTTTTTAACTTTTCCATACATTCGTATTCCGAATTTCCAACTACTAGTGCATTTTTTATCATATTATCCACCAACTTTTTCTTATTTAGCTATAGCAAATACTATTTTTCCATTTCATCTATAAAAGCACTTAAACTTATAAGTTCATCTTTTGACAGTGTCACACCTTTCCCCATCTTCTCGTGATTTTCATCCCAATCACGGATATCATAGTTAGGTTCACGCTCATTCCAACTTATCAGATTTAGTTCCTTTTTCCAGCCTTTATTGTTTTCTGATAAAACACCAATATGCTCTACTATTTCATATTTGATTCCAGTCATAATTGCTCTCCTTCTAACTATTTACTAGAATGAATTTTTAAGTTCCGTTTTTCAGCACCAAACGGAACTTAGTGTTACAGAGGACGGAACTTACTCCTGCAAAGAATATGAACTATACTAATATAGATGTCTATCCTGTAAAACAGGAGAACAAACTGTGTTAAATAAAACAACTAATAAAGGAAAACACTTAACTGTTGACGAAAGAAAGATTATTGAAACTGCATTAACAGAAGACTACCCTCTTAAGGAGATGGCAAGGAGATTAGATAAAGATCCACGGACTATATCAAAAGAGATAAAAAGGAATCGAACATTTAAAGCCAGCCGCTCTGAGTATAAAGGTGGTTGTGTTAATCGAAGAACATGTCATGTAAAACATATCTGTAGTGATGCTTGTAATAAACTTTGCAAAAACTGTATCGATTTAAATTGCATGCAAAAATGCTCTGAGTTCAAGTCTAAATCATGTATTAAATCAAATAAGTTTC
>JAOXRX010000059.1 GCA_025800285.1 Alphaproteobacteria bacterium | reverse complement strand
TCCTTAATAATGTTTCGTCTTGTGAATTCTTTAACTTTATGCTCATTATTCGTTCCTTTCCTTCGTTAAATTCATCTTCTTATATTTAACGAAAACTGTCCACGAATTATTTAACATCTACAAGAATGACGGAGTAGGATATATATAGTGAGATTCAGGCTTTCGCGGGGGTGACAATGTGTATGTACAAGAATGACAACAAAAGGTTTCAATAACTGCAATAAAAACAACATCAAATTTTTTGTGAGTACTAAAAAAGCTCTCATAAAAATTTATGAGAGCTTTTTAACTTTGCTTAAAATAAGCTTATTTCTTTTTATTCATAATTAGGCTAAATAGTTTTCCTAATTCTGAAGGTAAATCTTTTCTGTCTATTACCATGTCAACCATACCGTGAGCATGCAAGTATTCAGCAGTTTGGAAATCTTTTGGTAAGTTTTCACGAATAGTTTGTTTAATAACTCTTTTACCCGCAAAACCGATTGTTGTACCTGGTTCTGCAACATGAATATCTCCTAACATAGCGAATGAAGCACTAACACCACCTGTTGTAGGATCTGTTAATAATACTACATAAGGTAATCCTGCTTCTTTAACTTGTTTTACCGCTACAGTAGTTCTAGGCATTTGCATAAGAGATAACATACCTTCTTGCATTCTAGCACCACCTGAAGCTGGTATGCCAAGAAGAGGGCATTTTTCTTTAATTGCAAGTTTACATGCTGCGATTACACCTTCTCCAACGGCTGTTCCCATAGAACCACCCATAAATGAGAAGTTAAGAGCAAATACTACAGTTTCAACACCGCTAATTTTACCTTTAGCTACTATAATAGCATCTTTTTCACCAGTTTTTTGACGGTATTCTTTTAATCTATCTTTATATTTCTTTTTATCTTTAAAACCTAGAGGATCTTCTTTTACAGGAGCTAACTCTTCTCTAGTATAGTTACCATTATCAAATAATAGCTCTAATCTTTTGTTAATGCCAATTCTCATGTGGTAATTACATTGAGAACATACATGTAAGTTCTTTTCAGAGTCAGTTCTGAATATCATAGCATCACACTTAGGACATTTTGTCCATAGATTTTCAGGAACATCTTTTCCTCTAACTAATGACTTTATTTTAGGTCTAACTATATTTGCTAACCAGTTCATATTTTTTCCTTATTTTTGTTATCACCGAAGTCGAGTCTATATCATTTTTATTTTTTTTGCAATATTTATTTTTTTATGTTGACAAAACAAGTTCTTGTAATTATAAAATATATATGTATGAATACGAATAAAAGAAGGAGAAAAGTATGAGTAGTCTTATCGTAACAATTATCGCTATAGCATTAGTAGCAGTGGCTGCATTGATTTCAGCATTCTATGGTGCAAGTTCTTGGACAAAAGGTCAGGACACAGCTAGAGCAACAACTCTTATAAATCAAAAGGCTCAAATCAAAGCTGCAGCAGAAGCTCATAGAGGTATGGGATTTGGTGTTGCATCAAGTATAGGTGATTTAAAAACTCAAAAATTATTAAACAATGTTCCTATTTTTGAAAATACTACTTGGAAATCAGCGGATGATAAAGTTTTTGTTTCAATACCTGAAGAAATTGATGCAAAATCTGTTTGTGAGCAGGCTTATCAATCAGAACAAAAGACTTCAGAACCTTATGTTATTAAACCTTGTGGAAGTGTAACATCTAAAGATGTTTGTTGCTATTCTGGTAACTAAAGTATTTTAGCTATGGTTTTAGAGTATGTTAATTTTTTAAAAAATGAAGGTATTGATGTATTCTTGGATGAAATTCCTGTAGATAAAACTGCAAAACCTAAAAAAATATTAAATAGTTCTGAAAAAGATATAGAGCATGTGGAAATAAAAGAAGAATCAACTTTAGACTTGTCTAAAGTTGATTCTTTATCTTTACTTAGAGAGACTATAGAAAACTTTAAACACCCATTAAAAGAAAATGCTATAAATATGGTCTTTGCAAGAGGAAATCCTGATAAGCCTAAAGTAATGTTTATTGGCGAAGCTCCTGGTCAAGAAGAGGATATAAAGGGCTCTCCATTTGTTGATGCAGCAGGGCAGTTATTAGATAAGATGATTGCTGCTATAAAGCTAACTGAAAAAGATTTCTATATAACAAATGTAGTTAATTATAGACCAGATAATAATAGAACTCCTAGAGAAGAAGAAATAAAAGCTTTTACTCCTTTTTTAGAAAAACATATTGACTTAGTTAAGCCGGATTGTATCTGTATTTTAGGAGCGGTTTCTTTAAAAGCTCTGTTCCCTGATGTTGGAGGTATAAATAAAAATAGAGGGAAATGGTTATCCTTTAAAGGTATACCTACTATTGCTACTTTCCACCCAGCTTATCTATTAAGATTCTCAGAGAAGAAAAGAGAAGCTTGGGAAGATTTGCAGGAATTGCAGAAAAAAATAAAATAAAATACTTGACATTAGGAATAAAATCCTTTATATCTCTTTCTAGAATATCGGATAAGAATATGAAGCTCTGCGTAAGGCAGAGCTTTTTTTATGTCTTATTACTTTTAACAAGAAAGGTTTTTTATGTCTAGAGCTAGGATAACAAAGACGAGCTTTACTGCTGGAGAATTATCAGCAGAGCTTTTAGGTAGAGGAGATTTAAAAGCTTATGAAAATGGAGCATCTAAATTAACAAATGTTTCGATTTTGCCAACTGGCGGAGTATCAAGAAGAGCAGGTTTATATTTCTGTGATAAGGCTAGAGGTGATGGTCGTTTAATATCATTTGAATTTAATACAGAGCAAACATACTTATTATGTTTTTCTAATGGTTATATGGATGTTTTAAAAGATGGGGCGGTGATAGCATCTTATGCATCTCCTTGGAATACAGAACAATTAAAAAATATTACATGGACTCAATCAGCTGATACTCTTTTAATATGTCATCCTGATATTTCTCCTAAAAAAATCACAAGATCATCAGACACTATTTGGTCAATATCAAATTGGGATTTTTATGAAAATAATAATATCAATTATCAACCGTATTATAAGTTTGCAAGTTATGATATTACTTTAAAACCAAGTGGAACATCGGGAGATATAACTTTAACTGCTTCAAAAGCTGTTTTTAATAGTGGTCATGTGGGAACAAGGCTTAAGGTCGGGGGAAAACAAGTAGTAATTAACACAGTAGCTTCTCCAACGGTTGTTAATGTTACAACAAAAGAAGATTTATCTTCAACAGATGCTACAAAGGATTGGAAGGAACAAGCTTTTTCGGCAGTTAGAGGGTATCCTATATCAGTTGCTTTTCATCAAGATAGACTTGTTATAGGTGGTTCTAAATCATTGCCTAACAGATTATGGCTGTCTAAGTCTGGAGATTTATGGAATTTTGATTTAGGGGAAGGGTTGGATGATGAGTCAATAGAATTTTCTATTCTATCTGATCAAGTTAATGCAATTAGGGCTGTGTTTTCAGGTAGGCATTTACAAGTGTTTACATCTGGAGCAGAGTGGATGGTTCAAGGGAATCCTCTTACTCCTAAGTCTATACAACTTTATAGACAGACTAGAGTAGGTAGCTTAGTAAATAGATATGTACCTCCAGTTGATGTTGATGGAGCAACAATGTTTGTATCTAGAAATGGTAGTGATTTAAGAGAGTTTGTTTACACTGATTTAGAACAAGCATATCAAGCAAATGATTTAGCTCTGGTTTCAAAGCATTTATTAGTTAATCCTGTTGATATGGACTTTGATGTAAAGAACAGACTGCTATTCAATGTATTAGAAAATGGCAAAGTTAGTGTTTTAACAATTTATAGGAATCAGTCTATAGCGGCATGGTCAAGTTATGAAACTGAGGGTAAATTCAAGTCTGTATCTGTTGTTGGTGATAATGTTTATTTTTTAATAGAGCGAAATGGTAGTTACTTTATTGAAAAAATGGATGAAAGTGAAAATTTAGATAGTTGCTTATCAGGAGAAAGTGAAACTGCAAAAACAACATGGTCAGGATTGAATCATTTGATAGGTAGAGAGGTTGTGGTTGTTGCAGATGGAACCGTTTTAGAGGATACATATATTGTGCCTGTGGACGGAACAATAACTTTACCAAATCCCGTTTCAAAAATATCTGTAGGCATGGAGTACAAGCATATTATAGCTCCACTGCCTGTAAATACTTCATCAAATATAGGTATGGGAAGAGCTATAAGGTTAGTAGATGTTGTATTTAGGTTATATAATACATATTCTTTAAAGGTTGATTGCAATAGAGGTATAAAAGATATTCCTTTAAGAGATTCTTTTAGTTTAAACTCTGCTCCACAATCTTTTTCCGGAGATATTAAGGTTAAATCTTTTGGTTGGAAAAAAGATGCAACAACACCTTTGTGGAGAATAGAGCAAAGTACTCCATTCAATTTTACTTTGTTATCAGCAACTACTCAAATAAAAATAAACGATTAATATTAAATATAGAAAGGAAAAAATATGGGAGGTTTAAGTTCATTAGGAGGAGCTATTGTTCCTAGTTTAGCAGGTATGGCTTTGGGGCCTGTAGGAGCAGGTCTAGTTAAGGGAGTTGTAGATTATAGCAATAAAAAATCAAATGCAGATGCAAGTATTGCAAGTAAGAAACTAGATATGCAACAAAAACAAGCAGCGGCTAATTTAAAATTGGATCAGTTAAATAAAAGTGCTCACAATGCGGAAGAGGAAAGACTAAAAAATCTTAAAGTAGCTTTGGCTAAACAAAGGGCTTCTTTTGGTGCATCAGGAATGTCCTCTGCAGATGTTGGATCTTCAAAATCAGTATTGGATGGATTATTAAATGATAGTGAAGATAGTAAAGCTAAAAACGATGAGGTCGTAGCCATTAAGAAAAAAGCAATTGAAGACAGTTATAATACTGGGCTAAGTAAAAATTTATTAGAGTTGTCTAATTTAGAAGATCAAAAAAAACTTAGTAATAACATAGACTTATTTTATTAAATAAATTCAACTTTTTAGTGTGTATCTTTACAAGTGCTTTGTAACAGATTTGCATTTAATATAAAATGCTTTATTTTCAATGAGAAAAAATTAAACTAGAAAACTAAAATAATGTAGGAGGAGTAAAAAACAAATGACACATATTAAAGTGCCAGACATAAAGCCGGAAATAAAATATATAGGAGATGGAGTCCAAACAACTTTTAATTATCCATTCCCAATATTTAATGATTCTGATATAAAAGTATATTTTAACAATAATATTAAATCTGGAGGCTATACAGTTTTGGGAGATGGAAATACTAATGGTGGAATTTTAACTTTTACAGAAGCCCCAGAATTAAATGTGGTAGTAACTATAGCTAGAGAGATACCTCTTGAAAGATCTTCTGATTTTACAAATGTTGGTAGGTTCTCAGCAACTTCTCTTAATAATGAGTTTGATTATATTACTGCAGGTTTACAACAAGTAAATAATATAGCAAAAAGCAATCTAGCTTTTCCAAAAATGGAGAGAAGTACTATAAACAGTATTCCTTCTAGAAGTGAAAGAGCTAATAAATTATTATCATTTGATGGCGATGGTAATCCTACAGTAACTCCTATATCTGAAGATGGTTTTTCTCTTATGAGTTCAGACATGTTCCTGGCTAATGGTGCAAGTGCCGTCCAAAGAAAAATGTTGGATAAGAATAAGGACTTTGTTTCGGTGAAAGATTTTGGAGCAAAGGGGGATGGTATTACAGATGATACAAACTCAATAAAAAATGCATTAAGAGAAAGCTCAAGTGTGTTCTTCCCAGAAGGTATATATAATATTTCTAGTTCTTTGGAAGTAAAATATGGACAATTTATATTTGGCTTAGGTAATAATTCTATTATTTCTGCTATTAATAATTCTTTTGATGTAATTAATGTAACATCAGGAATGTCCAATATTCATGATATTAAAATTATAAATGGAAATGCGGGGATTAAACTTTATGGTAAAGATTCTCCTTGTGTTCAAAATATAATAGAGAATGTTATTATTGAATCAGCTGAAATGGGAATTGTTTTAGATGGATATAATTCTAAATCTAATCCTTGTTACTGGAATAATTTCAATAATATATTGATTTCTAAGCCTAAGACTCATGGAGTGTTATTGACTTTGACTGGTAATGGAGATACTCCAAATGCTAATAGATTCTCAAAAGTTAGAGTTTATTCTCATGGAGAAGATACTCAAGGTTATGGAGTGTTTATACAAAATGGTAAATATCATAATACATTTATTGATTTAGAAGTTAATATTGACGATGCTGCAAACGGTTGTATAAGATTGTCTGAAGTCGAAGAGACTTTATTAATGAATGTTTATACAGAAACAATTGGTGCTGTAGATAATATAATCCTTGATGAGGATAGCCAAAATACTTCAATAATAAATCATCTGTCTATGTCTGCTGGTGGTGCAATAGTTGATTCTAGTGGAGGGTCTTACTCTGCAATAAATGCTGGTTATCCAGAAAAAAATTATTTAAGAAGAACAGAAAGTGATGATTTTAAAGCAAAGTTAATGAGATATGAAGTGACATTTATAGATTACTCTACATCTGCTATTCATAATATTGATTTGTCTACATCTTTCTATCTAGTTTCTTCTTTTAATGGAAGTGTTAATATGGTGTTGCCAGAAGCTTCTATGGATAACTATGGAGTTGAAATAACAATAAAGAAGCAAGATTTAAGTAAAAACCCAGTAATTATTACAGAGAAAAATGGAACAGGCCCTGATAATAGAGAAATAAAACTATCAGCAAGGTATGACTTCATAACAGTTGTTTCCAATGGAGCAAATTGGTGGATTAAAGCAGCAAATGCTTTCCCTAGAAGTGATCAGTATTATGATGGTATTGCAAAAGTAAAGCCAAGTCTGTCAAGTCCTCTGTGTTTAGTAAGTGCATACAGTGGCAATGTTGAGGTTGAACTTCCTCCTGCAGATAATATAAATGCTATAGGGCAAACTTTAATAATAAAGAAGACAGATGTTACTAATAACATTGTTACAATAACAGAAAATGGTGGTGCCGGCCCAGATAATTCAAATAAAGTATTAAATAATCAATATGATTTTATAACTGTAATGTCTAATGGTGCTCAATGGTATGTGGTGGGTTAGCTATGGAATTAGAAATATTTAAGGGGTTCCAATGGTGGATATCTGCAATTGAAATACCTGTTATAAGTTTTATGTTCTTTGTTATTAATAAAAATAAACAAGATGCCGACTCTAAGATAGATAAGCTTAGAAATATAGCAGAAACAAAAAGTGTGCAATTAAAAGATGCTTTATCTTCTTATAAACTAGAAGTGGCAAAAAGTTATGCTTCTATAAACTCTCTTAGAGAGGTAGAAAAAAGATTGGTAGAGCACCTTTTAAGAATCGAAGAAAAAATTGAAAAGAATAGGTAATATATAATATGAATAGAATAAAGGGGAGAATGAAGCAGAAAATATCGAATTTTATACCAAGTGCTTTTAATAGAGCATTGTGCTCTTATAGAATATTTTCATCAAGAAATGTAGATATGGACGAGACAAAAGAGTTCTCTGCATATCATAGTGCTTGTAAAACAGCTTTATCACATATAGATAATTTAATAAAACTATCTTCTTATACAGAAGAAGAAAAAGTTGATAAAAAGGAAGATGATTATATAGGAGATATGTTAAGTGTAGCAAAAAAACAGCTGGAAGATATAAATGCTGCTACTTGTTGATTTATTGTGAAATTAATGCTATCAGATAGTTATGAAGTATATATTAATTTTAATTTTTGCAATATTTAGTTTTAGTGCTCAAGCAAAGCGGAGTCAATACAGTTCTATAAAAGGATATGTATCTTATGTTTTTGATGGAGATACTATTATGATAGAGGATATATATAAAATTAGACTGCAAGGGATAGACTGTCCAGAGAGTAAACAATTATGTAAAAACAAACTGGGAGATTTTTATAAGTGTGGATCTGTCTCAACAGCAAAATTAAAAGAGTTGATAGATCATAAAATAGTGGTTTGTGAAATTGATGGCAAAGATAGGTACAAAAGATATTTAGGGACATGCTACATTAATGAAGTTAATATTAATTCTTATATGGTTAATACAGGAAATGCTTTTGCTACTAGTTATGATAAGGAATATTACCAGCAGGAAGAAAAATATGCAAAAGAAAACAAACTCGGTTTATGGGATTCTAGTTTTATAAAGCCAGCAAGGTGGAGAATGAAATATGGAAGATCTGAGGTTTATAAATTTTAGTATTGACATTATGCATTTTTGTGATACCATACTACAAGTAATTTAAATAAGGAATAAAAAATGAGAAGTTTTGTATTAAATGCAAATTGGTGGTGGCTTTCTTTGTAAAAGAGGGCATTAATTTTTTTATTCAATGAATTATTTTAATAGCTCTGATTATGTCAGAGTTTTTTTTAATTAAGGCCTCAAGTAAATTGAGGTCTTTTTGTTTTTTAGGAGGTATTATGGAAAACAAAACAAACAAAAAAGTAGAAGAAGATAGAAAAAACAAAGAAATTAGAAGAAAGTCTATAGGTTGGGGCAATGGGTTAAAGTGTAAAAAAGATACAAAAGCAAGACCTAAAAGTATTTTTAGTTAATTTTACACCTATCAGATTGATTTCTATGTAAAAATATGATATTATGTTTTAAATTTTAATGTTTAACAATGGAGAATGCATAATATGGAAGGTAATTTAAACAAAGAGTCAAAAGCTGATAGTGATATCATTCTAGAGCTTAAAACTGGTATTATTAAGGCAGAAATAACATCTAATAAATCTTTAAAAAATAGTTTAAAACAAAGTATTAAAAGTAACTTTTGGAGAAAGGGTTTTTTTAAAGTTGAATTTAATGTTGATGAGAAGTTAACTGAAACTGAAGTTGCTAAAAAAATAAATATTAGCAGACATAAAGTTGTTTATGAAGGGGACAGTGTTTTCCTATCCTCTGCTTTAAACTAATTGGAAAAATATTTTATAAGAACACTCCTTTTTTAGGAGTGTTTTTTTGTGGAGGAAATAATGAAAATAGATTTTGATTTATTTATAATAATTTGGAATAATTTACAAAGTATGGGGACTCCTTTAGTTCACATTAAAATTGCAAGGTGGCTTAGTCAAGCATATCATAATGGCGATAAAGAGCTTCTTTTAATGGCTTTTAGATCTTGTGGGAAATCTACAATAGTAGGATTGTTTTGTGCTTGGGTTTTATATAGAAATCCTAATACAAGAATATTGGTTTTATCAGCAGAGCAATTACTAGCAAGAAAAATGGTTCAAAATGTAAAAAGGATAATTGAAAAGCATCCAATGACAAAATCTTTAAAGCCAAATAAAAAAGAAGAGTGGTCTTCATCAAGCTTCACAATAAAAAGGGACTTATCCTTAAGAGATCCCTCTGTAATTGCAAGAGGGTTAAACGGAAATATAACTGGATCTAGAGCAGATTTTATTATTTGTGATGATGTTGAGGTGCCGAATACTTGCGACACTTCAGGAAAAAGAGAAAACTTAAGAGAAAAACTAGCAGAGTTGGATTATATTCTAACACCTAATGGTTATCAGCTTTATGTTGGCACCCCTCATAATTATTATACAATTTATGCAAAAGAACCGAGAAAAGATATTGGAGAGGATAGAGAATTTTTAAAAGGCTTTAAAAGACTAGAAGTACCCGTAATAGATGAGAACGGTAAAAGTGCATGGGAAGAGAAGTATCCATTATATGCGATGGATAAGGTTCGTTTAAAAACTGGAGCAAATAAATTTGATTCACAGATGATGTTAAAGCCTAGAAGTGTTTCGGAAGGGAGACTAAATCCTGATAATTTAAAAGTATATGATAATGAATTAGAGTATAGAGAAGCAAATGGTAGAACAATTCTTACTCTTATGGGTGAACAAATATATGGTTGTTCTTGTTGTTGGGACCCTGCTTTTGGTAATGGTGGAGATAACTCTGTTGTAGCATGTGTTTTTACAGATGGTAAGGGTGAGTATTATATCCATGATATAGCATATATCAGAGTAGATGAAAATTCTAATGAAGATGAAGCAACACAGCAATGTAAAATAGTAAAAGAGTTCGCAGACAAATATTTTATACCTTCTGTCGAAATAGAAACAAATGGTATAGGTAAATTCTTGCCGTCACTATTAAGAAAAGAGATGAAAAATATTTCTACTTCTGTATTAGAACATGTATCTGTAAAAAATAAAGAAATAAGGATTTTAGAAGCATTTGATGCAGTGTTAGCTGGTGGAGTTTTAAATGCTCATAAAAGAGTGTTGCGAACAGCATTCTCTACAGAGCTAAGAGAGTGGAATCCTGATAAAAATTATAAAGGTCATGATGATGGTTTAGATGCTGTGGCAAGAGCTATTAATTCTCAACCTGTTAGAATTGGCTCTTATAAACTTAGTAAAAATTATAACAATTGGCAAGGAAGTGGTGTAAACTTCTCTGCAGAAACCAATTTCAGAGTTTAAGTTTATTTTGTTGCAGCTTTTATTACTTTCTTTAAATTCTTTTCCATTATTTCTTGAGAATAAAAACTCTTTAAAGTTAAATGTGCTTTTTTAGACATGTTTTTTGCTTTAGACTCGTTAATGATTAGCTCTTCCATTGCAGCGGATAATTGCTTAACGTTCTCTCTTTTTACTATTATACCAGCATTTTTTCTATTGTATATTTCTACAGCTCCAGGGCAATCAGTGGAAACAAATGGTTTAGAAAAACTAATGGCTTCTAATAAAGAAAGAGGCATTCCTTCACTTCTTGAAGATAAACAGAAAATATCAATTTTTTTAAAAAATTTTCTCTTATCTTTAACCCAAGGGTGAATTGTTATATGTTTCTCTAGATTTAGCTTTTTGATTTGTTTTTCCAACTTGTTCCTCTCTGTTCCTTCTCCAGCTATTATTAGTTTGGCTTTTATGCCTTTATTTATTATTTCAGAAAATGCTGTAATCAATAAATCATAACCTTTTACCTTATGTAATCTGCCGAAAGCTCCTAAAACAGGAGTTTTGTGAAATTTATAATTTGAGTCTATAGGTTCAAGTTTGACTGCATTAGGGCATAAAAGTATCTTTTTTGAAGATATCCCCTCTTTTATTAAATGCTCTTTAAGATCATCGGATATAGCTAAACAATAATCTAATCTTTTAAATCTTTTGCTTCTATAGTTATGTGTTGTAGAGATATATTTAATGTTTTTATTTTTGACAAAATATTTGATCATTTTATTGCAAACTAAATCTATAGCTCTGTTGCCATGTAAGAATATTAAATCAGGATTAACATCATTTATACATTTAATTATATTGATATATGTTAATGGGTTTATTACTCTTTTATACTTTGTTGAATATATGCTGTTATTTGTAATTTCATTTATAGATTCAAATTTTTTATTAAGTAATATTGTAGAGTCAAAACCCATATTTTTAAAAGCGATGTCATAGTCCAAAGCAACTTTTTCTAAACCGCCCTGTTTAATACTAAACATACAACTTAATATTTTCATTCTTACAACCCCTTTACATATTGTTTTTTGTAGTATATGATTTATTTTAAATTTTACAAGAAAAAAGGTGCTTTTATGAAGATTTTAATAAAAATGATAATTATGAAATTAAAAGGAATGAATGCTGTCTCAAGAAATACAGAGAAGTTAAGAATGCAAGGTTTTGATATAGGAGAAGGAAGCTATGTATATAGTAATGCTTTTTTAGATAAGGTTGATAAAAGCTTAATAAAAATAGGTGCTGGTTGTGTTCTTACGGGTTGCACAGTTTTAACTCATGATGCTTCTGCAAAGATATCGTGTGGAGAGACTAAATTTGCCCCAGTTGAAATAGAGGATAATTGTTTTATAGGTTGGCAATCTATAGTATTAATGGGAGTTAAAATAGGAAAAGGGGCAATCGTAGGAGCAGGTTCTGTCGTTACTAAAGATGTTCCTCCTAATAGTGTTGTGGCGGGAAATCCTGCAGTAGTTATAAAAAAAAATAATAAATAGCTTGACAATTTATAACTATATTATATAATTATCTCATATTCAGTTCATTATAAATGGACGGGGTCTGAACAAGACCCCGTCTTTTTTAAAATAAAAAAGGAGAGAGTAATGACAGAAAGTAAACTTGATTCAGTAATTTCTTCTTCTGTTAAAGGTCTGGGCTATACATTTGTTTTAGCTGATTTTCATGCTAATGAAGATAAGTCTGTTTTAAGAATTATGATAGAAAACAAAGATGGTTCGGGTGTAACAGTAGAAGATTGTAAAAAAGTTTCTAAATCTCTATCTGCAGTTCTTGATGTAGAAGATATTATATCAAGTGCTTATAGATTAGAGGTAAGTTCAACAGGTATGGATAGACCTCTTGTGAGAATAGAAGATTATGAGAGATTTAAAGGATTTCTTATAAAAATGGAAGCTCACGAGCTTGTTGGCGGTAGAAAAAGATTTAAAGGTGTTGTGTTAGGAACAAAAGAAAATGTTGTTTCTTTAGAAATGCCTGAAGGAAAAATAGAAATCGATTTCGATAATATCAAAAAAGCTAAACTAATAATTACAGATGAAATGATTAGAGAAGCAATGAAGAAAGGGAAAAGATAATGAGAGAAGTTTTAATGGTAGCAGAAGCTGTTGCTAAAGAAAAAGGCATTCAAAAAGAAGATGTTTTAAATGCTATGAAAGAAGCTATTCAAAAAGCAACTAGAACAAAATATGGACATGACCATGATGTTAGAGCTGAAGTTGATGAAAAAACTGGTGAAGTTAAACTTTATCTTTACCAAGAAGTTGTTGCTGACTACGATAGCTTAGAAGATCCAGATAAACAAGTAACTTTAGAGGAAGCTCAAGTTGAAAAGGCTGATGCAAAAGTTGGAGATTTTATTACTGAAGAACTGCCTCCAATTGAATTTGGTAGAATTGCAGCTCAAACAGCTAAGCAAGTTATAACTCAAAAAGTTAGAGAAGCTGAAAGAGCAAAACAATATAACGAATATAAAGATAGAGTTGGTGAAATTATTAACGGAACTGTTAAAAGAGTTGATTATGGTAATGTAACTGTTGATTTAGGAAAAGCGGAAGCTGTTCTTAGAAGAGAAGATTCTATCCCAAGAGAACACTTTAAAACAGGTGATAGAGTTAGAGCTTATATCTATGATGTTAGAGAAGAAATTAAAGGCCCTCAAATTTTCTTATCAAGAACTTGTCCAGAATTTTTAGCAGGTCTGTTAAGACAAGAAGTTCCAGAAATATATGATGGAATTATTGAAATTAAAGCTATTGCTAGAGATGCTGGTTCAAGAGCAAAAGTTGCTGTTATTTCAAATGATAGCTCAATTGATCCAGTTGGTGCTTGTGTAGGTATGAGAGGCTCAAGAATTCAAACTTTAGTTACAGAATTACAAGGTGAGAAAATTGATCTTATGGTTTGGGAAAATGATATAGCTAACTATATTATTAAAGCATTAAGCCCAGCTAAGATTTCAAAAGTTATTGTTGATGAAGAAGTTGGTGAAGTAGATGTAGTTGCTTCTGAAGATCAATTAAGCTTAGCTATCGGTAGAAGAGGTCAAAATGTTAGATTAGCAGCTGAAATCACAGGTGTTAAAATTAACTTAATGAGTGAAGTTGAAGAAGAAGAAAAAGCAAAAGAAGAAATGGAAAAAGCTCTATCTGTAATTATGGAAGCTCTTGATATTGATGATGTGTTTGCTAGACTTCTTATCGCTGAAGATTTTGCTGACTTAGAAGATATCGCATACTGTGATGTTGCAGAGTTATTAGAAATTGAAGGCTTAGATGGAGATGAAACTCTAGCTAACGAACTACAAAGCAGAGCTAAAGCTTATCTTGAAGCTAAAGAAGAAAAACTAAATACAGAAATCAATAACTTAAATGTTGCTGATAGCTTAAGAGAAGTTGAAGAGCTAGATTTAGAAGATTTAGTAGCTCTTGGAACTGCTGGAGTTAAAACTTTAGATGACTTGGCTGACTTAGCAGGTGATGAGCTTATTGAAATCATTGGTGAAGATAAATTATCTTTATCAGATGCTAATGAGATTATTATGGAAGCAAGAAAATCTTGGTTTGAAGAAAAATAGATTATAAGTTCATTTTATATGATTATTCGAGCCCCAGCTAAAAGCTGGGGTTTTCGCTCATGTACTTTTATGTACACTTCGCTCAAAAATAATTCACCTAAAATAAGCTTATAATCTATTTTTTAATTAGGGGCTTTTTAATAATCTAAAATTTTTTAAAATCCGAATTCTTTTCCTAGTCATTTTGAGCGACTGCAAGGAGTCGAAAAATCTTTTCACTATGCTATTTTATTATGTGGTCATTCTGAACAAAGTGAAGAATCTTTTCGAGCTTGTGGAATGTTAATTTACATCCAGTAACACAATGAGATTCTTCACTACCACACAAGTGTGTCCGTTCAGAATGACATAGTAGAGAGGGTATCAGTAACACAGTGAGATTCTTCTTCGCTCCGCTAATCATAATGACAATTAAAATAAATTAGTCTGATAAAAATAATATGATTTTCTTAGAAATCTCCAAGTTTAGGTTTCCAGTTTAATCTTTGGTCATGGTTTATTGCTGTGTTTAGTATAAAGCCAAAACCAGCCATTGTTATAAGCATTACAGTTCCCCCGTATGAAAATAGAGGTAAAGGCACTCCAACTACAGGAAGCATTCCTGTAATCATTCCTATATTAATAAATATATACAAGAATAAGTTAATATTTATTCCGGTTGCTAATATTTTTCCGAAAATATTTTGACAATTAAGTGCTACTATAAAGCCATATATAAGTATTAAAGTATATAAAAGCATAACTAAACAAACTCCAGCGAATCCCCATTCTTCTGCGAATAAAGTGAAGATGAAATCTGTTTGCTTTTCTGGTAAAAAGTTTAAATAACTTTGAGATCCTTTAAGAAAACCTCTTCCCCAAAGTCCTCCAGAGCCAAATGCTATTTTTGATTGTATTATATGATATCCTTCTCCAAGAGGGTCTCTTTCTGGATTCAGGAAGGTTAATACTCTCCCTCTTTGATAGTCTTTTAATCCATAATTCCATACAAAGGGCAAAGAGCCACTAACTAATAGAACAGCAATGCCTAATAGTTTATATGATAATCCACACAGTATGAATACAGATGCTCCTAGACCAACCAATATAAGAGCTGTTCCTAAATCTGGTTGCTTTAAAACTAACAATACAGGTAATAATATCATTAAGCTAGGAGGTATTAAAAATTTAATACTCTTCATAGAGTTTTCTTCTGTAGCATTGAAGTATCTTGCTAAAGCCATAATTAGAGCTATTTTCATAACCTCTGATGGTTGTAATTTCATGAAGCCTAAGTCAATCCATCTTTGAGCTCCCATTCCTACATCTCCAACTATTTCTACAAGAACTAATAAAACAAGAGAGCCAAAATAAGCTAAATATGATAGTTTTAATATTGTTTTCAAATCCATAAAAGCAATTATCATCATCCCTGCAAATCCTAAGAAAAATCTCAGTATTTGTTTAGAAGCCCATGGATTTATATTTCCTCCAGCTGCTGAGTATAAGGATGTAAACCCTATGCACGAAAGTAAAACAATTAAGCCAATAAATATAGGATTTATTAGCTTCAATTTTTCAAAAAATGTTTTTTTCTTTTTCAGATTATCTATCAACATATTTTTTCAATATATACTGTATTTTTATAAAAGTAAATGCTTGATTTATTTTTTTATCAGTGTTATTAATTTAATAGTAAAAAAACTCATAAAAAGAAAAGGAAAATATTATGTCAGAAGATAAGTCAAAAGCTCTTGAAGCAGCTTTAACACAGATTGATAGAGCTTTCGGTAAGGGGTCTGTCATGAAGCTGGGAGATAGAGAAGCAATTGATATTGAAACAGTATCAACTGGATCTTTAGGCCTAGATATAGGTTTGGGAATCGGAGGACTACCAAGAGGTAGAATTATTGAAGTTTACGGTCCAGAATCGTCAGGTAAAACAACTTTAGCTCTTCATGTAATTGCAGAAGCTCAAAAGATTGGTGGAACATGTGCATTTATCGATGCAGAACATGCTCTTGATCCAGCTTATGCTAATAAATTAGGAGTCGATGTTGATAATTTATTAATATCTCAGCCAGATGCGGGTGAGCAAGCATTAGAAATTACAGATACTTTAGTTCGTTCAGGAGCTTTAGATGTTTTAGTTGTAGATAGTGTTGCTGCTCTTGTACCAAAAGCTGAGTTGGAAGGCGAAATGGGAGATTCTCATATGGGGCTTCAAGCAAGATTGATGTCTCAAGCTCTTAGAAAATTAACAGGATCTGTTTCAAAATCAAAAACAATCGTTATTTTCATTAACCAAATTCGTATGAAAATTGGTGTGATGTTTGGTTCTCCTGAAACAACAACAGGTGGTAATGCTCTTAAATTCTACTCTTCAATTCGTTTAGATATCAGAAGAATAGGTTCTATCAAAGATAAAGATGAAATTATCGGAAATAAAACAAAAGTTAAAGTTGTTAAAAATAAATTAGCTCCTCCATTCAGAAATGTAGAGTTTGATATTATGTATGGAGAAGGTATCTCAAAAATGGGAGAAATTCTAGATCTTGGTGTTCAATGTGATATTGTTGATAAATCTGGAGCTTGGTTCTCATATAATGGAGAAAAATTAGGACAAGGTAGAGAAAAAGCTAAAGTTTTCTTAATGAACAATCCAGAAATATGTGCAGAAGTAGAGAATAAAATTCGTGAAAATGCAGGTTTGGTTTCAGAAGCAATGCTACTAGAAACTGAAGAGATTTCAGAATAATAATTTAAAATTAAAAAATTAATGAAACGAATCTTTTTTCTGCTTGAAAAAAGATTCGTTTTAGTTTATAAAAAGAGTTAGTATAAGAATAAAGTTGGTTTTATCATATATATTTGAAAAAAAAGGATTTTTACATTTGTGATTTAAAGTAAAAATCGGCTTTTAATATAATAATTTAGAAAGGCAAAAGAATGTTTGAAAAGGTATTTGGATTTCTATCAACAGACATGGCCATTGATTTAGGAACAGCTAACACTCTTGTTTATGTGAGTGGTAGAGGTATCGTTCTTAATGAGCCTTCTGTTGTTGCAATGGAATTTTCATCTCATGGCTCAAAACCTGTTGTTAGAGCTGTTGGTGAAGAAGCAAAACAAATGTTAGGAAGAACTCCTGGGAACATACAAGCTATCCGTCCTCTTAGAGATGGTGTGATTGCAGATTTTGATGTTGCTGAAGCAATGATTAAAATGTTCATTAGAAAAGTTCATAATAGAAAAAGTTTCATAAGCCCAAGAGTGGTTATTTGTATCCCAACAGGTGCTACAGAAGTTGAAAGAAGAGCTATTAGAGAATCTGCAGAATCTGCAGGTGCTAGAGAAGTACAGTTAATTGAAGAGCCAATGGCTGCTGCTATCGGTGCAGGGCTTCCTGTAAAAGAACCTACAGGTTCAATGGTTGTTGATATCGGTGGTGGAACAACAGAAGTGGCTGTTATTTCTCTAGGTGGTATAGTTTATGCTAAATCTGTTAGAGTTGGTGGAGATAAAATGGATGAAGCTATTATTTCATACATTAGAAGAACTCATAATTTGTGCATAGGTGAAAGATCTGCTGAGCAAATCAAAAAAGAAATTGGGGTTGCTTGTCCTCCTGAAAAAGGTGAAGGTCAAAAAATTGAAATCAAAGGTAGAGATTTGATGAAGGGAATACCAAAAGAATTGGTTATCTCTGAAAGACAAGTTGCTGAAGCTCTTGCTGAGCCAGTAGCATCAATCGTTGATGGTGTTAAAATGGTGCTTGAGCACACAGAACCAGAACTAGCTGCTGATATCGTTGATAAAGGTATTGTGTTAACAGGTGGTGGAGCTCTTCTTAAAAACTTAGATGCTGTTTTAAGAAAAGCAACAGGACTTCCTGTATCTGTATCAAATGATGCTTTATCATGTGTGGCTATTGGGACAGGTCAAGCTTTAGAAAGCTCTAAAGCTCTATCAGCACACAGTGGTATCTTTGTAAGATCTTAATAGATTTTTATATTTAAAAGTGCCATTTTGATGATGTCAAAATGGTGCTTTTTCTTTAGATTATCTATAAATTGACATAATGTCATTATTAATATAAAATCAATAGTATAAAACAATATGCGAGAATAAAATGGGAAAACATCATAAGCAGAATTTACATTTTACAAAAATGTCTTTAAGCTCAAGTCTTATAAAAGAGCTTTATATGATTATTTGTATATTGTTATCAATTATGTTATTAACCCTAGAGGCTACAAAATCTACAAGTTTAGAAAAATCAAAAATGGCTCTTTATGACTCTTTTTCTCCTATTTTTAGTTCTGCTAATACATTAACAAATACGATAGATGATTTCTTTTTAAATTTTAATACTGTTTCCTCTCTTAATAAAAAAAATAAAAAACTTTTAGAAGAGAATGCAATTATGCAAGCTTGGAGAAATAAAGCTCTTAGATTTGAAGCAGAGAATAAATCATTACAAGACTTATTAAAGTTCTCTGATGGTTTTGATTATGATTTTAAATCTTCAAGAATTGCTATAGATAACTCTAGAGGATTTCATAGAAATGTGGTTATAGAGTCTTCTAATTTTGAAAAAAATCAAAGTGTAATGTCATCAAGAGGTTTAGTTGGAAGAATTCTAGAGACAGATAAAGATTTTTCAAATGTATTATTAATAACAGATGTTGATTCTAAAGTTCCTGCTATCGTAGAAAGAACTAGGGATAGAGTAATAGTAGCTGGTCAAAATAGTAGTACTTTAAGGTTGGATTATTTACCTGAAAATGCAGAAATAACCATTGGCGATAGGATTATAACATCAGGAGATGGCTCTGTTTTCTTGCCTGGTTTATTTATTGGGACAGTATCTTATATAGATTCTGGCAGAATAGAAGTTAGCCCTGCTACAAACTTTAATAAAGTAGAGTTTGTATCGGTTTTAATAGAGGAGAAAGACTAGAATATGCTAAGAAATATATCTTACTCAAGTTTACAGTATATGGCTATATCAATTTTATTTTTGATAGTTAGTATAATACCTTTCCCATTTGTGGCTAATATATTTATACCATGGTTTATACCTTGTTTTTTTGTATGGCAGTGTAAAAATGATTATCATTTCCCCCCAGTGTTTATCTTCTTTATCTCATTGATTTTTGACTTTTTCTCAGGTGGGTTATTGGGATCATCATCTTTAATAATACTATTTTTCTCTAGGCTGATTTATAATAATAGATATATATTAAGAGGACAAACATTCTTTATTAAATGGATAACTTTCTGTATATGGTTATTGATTATATATATAGTTGATTATGCTCTTGTTTCTCTAATTGCAATGAAGCTTGTAGAAGGGTTAACTCATATTATGGGCTTCATTTTATTGTCTCTTACATATCCGATGTTCTATAAGGTGTTTCAATGGATAGAAGATCATGAGTAGATTTAATTTAAATGACATTATAACTAGAAGGCAGTTTTTAATTGGAGGAGGGAAGTTTATACTTTTCTCTAGTCTTGTAGGTAATATGTTTTATTTACAAATTATGAAGTCTGATAAGTACAGAAAACTTGCAGAGAATAACTCTATACAAACAGAGCTTATTGCTCCATCAAGAGGTAAGATATTAGATAGATATGGAAAAATTTTAGCTGATAATAAAAACAGCTTTTCAGCTATTATGATACCAGAGCAAGTAGTTAATCTCGATCTGATGTTGTTAAAATTAAAAAAGATAATAGGGCTTACAGATTCTGATATAAGTATAATACAAAAAGAAATAAAGCGAAAAAGAAAATTTTTCCCTGTGATGATTAAAGAGTATATTACTTGGGAAGATACTGCAAAAATAGAAGTTAACTCTGTTAACTTAAAGGGAGTCCTTACTCAAATTGGAGAGTATAGATATTATCCTTTAGGTAAAATGGCAGCTCATTTTTTAGGATATGTTGGTAAGGTTTCTGATAAAGAGCTAAGAAATGATGATGATCCAGTTCTTTCTCTTCCTGGTGTTAGAGTAGGTAAGAATGGTATAGAGAAATACTATGATAAACAGTTAAGAGGCTTTGTTGGTTTTGCGGAAACAGAGGTTAATGCTTATGGAAGAAAAATAAGAAAACTGGATGAAAAAAAAGGAGAGTCTGGTAAAGATATAACTTTGTCAATCGATAGCGAGTTTCAACAATATACTCAAAGTATTATAGATAAAGAAAAAAGTGCAAGTGCAGTTGTTATGGATGCTAATACAGGAGAGGTTTATTCTATAGCTTCTTCTCCATCTTTCGACCCTAATGATTTTGTGAAAAGAATATCTCCGGGGCATTGGAAAAGTTTAATCAATTCAGAGCTTGCTCCATTAACAAATAAGGTTGTCTCGGGTTTATATCCTCCCGGTTCAACATTTAAGCCAATTGTTGCTTTAGCTGCTCTTAAAGCTGGAGCTATTTCTACGAGAACTAGATTTGAGTGCCCTGGGCATATGGATGTAGGTAATCACAGATTTCACTGTTGGAAGAAGCTGGGTCATGGATCTGTTAATGTAATTGAAGCTATGGAGCAATCGTGTGATGTATTTTTCTATGAGCTTGCAAAAAAAATAAAAATGGATGAGATAGCTAAAGTTGCATTTGATTTTGGGCTTGGTGAATTAACTAATATTGATTTAACAGGAGAGAAAGCAGGATTAATTCCTACCTCAGCTTGGAAAATGGCTAGGTTTGGAGAGAGATGGCAATTGGGAGAATCTATTATCGCTTCAATCGGTCAAGGTTTCGTGCAAACTACTCCAATGCAACTAGCTGTTATGACTTCAAGATTGGTTAATGGAGGGAGAAAGATATATCCTCATATTGTTTCAAAAATTGGAAGTGAAAAATATGTTCCTCCAGTTCCTGAAGACTTGGGGTATAGTAAAAAACATCTTAAAGTAATCTTAGATTCTATGGCAGGAGTAGTTAATAATAAAAGAGGTACAGCTTACAGAAGTAGAATTAGAAATAAGGATATGAAAATGGGAGGTAAAACGGGTACTTCTCAGGTTAAAAGAATTTCTATGAGAGAGAGGGAAGATGGTTATGAAAAAACTACAGAGACTCCTTGGAAGCATAGAGATCATGCTTTGTTTATTGGTTATGCTCCAATAGATAATCCTAAATATGTTTGTTGTGTTGTTGTTGAACATGGTATTGGGGGTAGTTCTGTTGCAGCACCTATAGCTAAAAAGTTACTAAGTAAAATTCAAAAGAAATAGATTTTTATTTAATTTATAAAAAAACTCTCCTAATTAGGAGAGTTTTTTATTTCTATATCTTAACTTTAATTAGTTAACTAGACTTTCGATGATTTCTTTAACAGGTTTTTCTTCTTTTACTAGTCCAACAATTTGTCCAGCCATAAGAGATCCTGTTTCAATATCACCTTCAATAACAGCTTTTCTTAAAGCTCCAGCCCAATAGTGTTCAACTTGAGCTTGCCCTTCAGCAACTTCACATTCTCCATTATCGCATTTCTTAACTATTTGTTTTTGGAATTCCATAAAGTCTTTACTTGCTTTATTTGAGATTGCTCTAACAGGGATTACAGGGAATCTTGAGTCAATTTGAGAAGATGCGATAGCATCTCTAGCACTTGCTTTGAAATATGCTTTCTTGAAGTTTTCATGAGCAATAGATTCTTTAGCAGCGGCGATTATTGTTCCAATTTGAACTCCAGCAGCACCTTGTTCTAGATAGCACTCAACCATTTGTTTTGTAGCAATACCACCTGCAACAAATACAGGAACTTCTGTGATGTTTGGTAGAATTTCTTGAGCTAGAATACCTGTAGCAATTGGACCTATGTGTCCACCAGCTTCAGCACCTTCAATAATAAGAGCATCAGCCCCATTTCTTATAAGCCTTTTTGCTAGTATTAATGCAGGAGCAAAACAAATAACTTTTATGTCGCCTTCTTTAAGTTTTTTAATAGTTTCACCTTTAGGCAATCCTCCTGCTAGAATAACATGAGAAACTTTTTCATCTAAACAAACTTCAACAAGTTCATCTAATTGAGGATGTAATGTAATTAAATTTACACCAAAAGGGTTGTCTGTTTTTGCTCTGGTTTTTTCAATTTCTTCCCTTAGAATTTCAGCAGGCATTGAACCACTTGCTATAACTCCAAATCCTCCAGCATTTGAAACAGCTGAAACTAAATTGCTTTCTGATATCCAAGACATCGCTCCGCCCATTACAGCATACTTAGTTCCTAAAAATTCACAACCTTTTTTCATCATTTTTTTTATACTAGCCATTTTTTTCTCCATTAATTTAAAATAATTAAGTTAGATATACTATTTTTTTATTGAAAAGTCAAGAAAGCTTTACAATAGCTCTTTTATCAAAGCTACAGTTGAACAGTCATGATTTATTTCATCAGCTTCTTTTCTTCTGATTTCGTCTTCTATTTGAACTGCTAGAACTTTACCTAGCTCAACACCCATTTGATCGAAAGAGTTTACATCCCAAAGTACACCTTGAACAAATACTTTATGTTCGTACATTGCAACCAGCTCTCCAAGAGAGAAAGGAGTTAGCTTATCGATTAGAATAGAGTTTGTAGGTCTATTCCCTTCAAATATTTTATGATTTACTTGTCTTTCAATTTCTGTTTCTTTGAATCCTTTTGCTCTCATTTCTTTTAGAACTTTATTTCTTGTTTTACCAATCATAAGAGCTTCAGTTTGAGCAATGAAGTTTGAAAGTAAAGTTGTGTGATGATTTGCATTGCCTCTTAGATTTTGTTTAAATGCAATGAAATCAGCAGGAATAATTTTTGTTCCTTGATGTAATAGCTGATAGAAAGAGTGTTGACCATTTGTTCCCGCTTCACCAAAGATAACAGGTCCTGAACCTATGCTTACTCTATGCCCGGTTTTTGTTATTCTTTTACCATTGCTTTCCATGTCTAGTTGTTGTAGATATGAAGGAAGCTTGCTTAAGTATTGAGAGTACGGTAGTACTGCATAACTTTGTAAGTTCCAAATGTTATTATATAGATACCCTAATAACCCCATAATTACAGGAATGTTTTTACTTAACTCTGCTTGTTGGAAATGATAATCCATACTGTAAGCTCCATCTAAGAACTTGTAGAAGTTATCCATTCCTACAGATATAGCAATAGGTAATCCAATAGAAGACCATACACTATATCTTCCTCCTACCCAATCCCAGAATTTAAACATGTTTTCTTTATCAATACCAAATTCTGAAACTGACTTTTCATTTGTTGAAAGAGCAACAAAGTTTTTGCTAATATCATTTTGCCCAGTTTCTTTTATGAACCAAGATTTAGCACTGTTTGCATTCATTATTGTTTCTTTTGTAGTAAATGTTTTTGAAGCAATAATAAATAAAGTTTTGCTTGCATCTAGTTTTATTAAAGTTTCAGCTAAATCAGCACCATCAACATTTGATACAAAGTGCATTTTTATATTTCTATCTGAGTATGCTCTTAAAGCATTGCAAACCATATCTGGCCCTAAGTAAGATCCTCCAATACCAATATTAACAACATCAGTAATAGTGTCTCCATTGACACCTTTCCATTCTCCATTTCTAACAGAGTCAGAAAAAGCTTCCATATGATCTAATTCTTCTTTAACTAAAGGTCTAACATCTACTCCATCTACAATAAGAGGTGATGATGATTTGCTTCTTAATGCTGTATGTAGAACTGCTCTGTTTTCTGTGAAATTTATTTTTTCACCACTAAACATATCGTCTCTTTTTTGTTCTAGGTTGCAGTTTTTAGCAAGTCTTATTAAAAGTTCCATAGTCTCATGGTTTATTCTGTTTTTAGAATAGTCAAAAAGAATGCCAGAATACTTTATAGAAAAATCTTTAAATCTATTCGGATTTTCATTAAATAAAGTATTCATTTTTACTTTTGAAATAAAATCTTTGTTTAGTTGTAGCAGATTAGTAACTTCTGCAACTCTTATATTTTTTCCCATTATTTTTTTATCCTTTTATTTTTTAGGCTCTATCACAGGCACATTGCCATTATTGATTTTATAGCCTTGTTTTTTGTTTTCTTTTAACCTTTTAGCTTCTTCTGCATTGTCTATAATAGTGGAGTTGTCTTTGTTCTTCCAGAACATTATTTTGTTAACTACTTTTCTATTATTTGCAGGATTACTATTGTTTGTTAATTCTTCTCTAATGTTTTTATCTGAGCTATCTGCATTTATTGTAGATAGAAAAGATTTATCTTCGTTATTAAGTTTATTTATAGAATCTTTTTCTCCTAAAACAGAGTTTTTTACTTCATTGGAAATATTGCTTGAAGTAATCCCTTTGTTTACAGGTGGTGTAACATTATACTCTGGAGGGAGTGATAATGGCTTTCTGGTTATAACAGTGAACTCATCAGGAGTCCTTCTTCCTAAACCTAAAGTTTGCTTGTCAATAGCACAAGCTGATATACATGAAACTAACAATAAACTAACTATTAATTTTTTCATTTTGATTCACCTTTTATAAAAACATTTTCTAATAGCATTAAAACTACACCAATGAATATACAAGAATCTGCAACATTAAAAGCAGGGAAGTGATAATTCTTAAAATGAAAATCCAGAAAGTCCACAACTCCTATGTGTAGAAACCTATCTATTGCATTACCGATAGCTCCTCCTAATATAAGAGCGATAGAAGTGCTTTTATATAAAGAAGTGCTTTTTCTTAACCAATTTATTAAAATTATGGATATTGATAATGTTATAGTAGCAATAATTGACAACTCTAACAAGCTTCCTCCATTTATCATGCCGAAGCTTATGCCTCTATTATAGACAAGAGATAAATTGAAAAACTTGGTAATTTTTATAGAGTTAATACCATCTAAAACTCCTAAAATTAAGTGCTTAGATAACTGATCTAATATTACTATAATAATAGATGTAGCATAGCCAATTAGTGATATTTTTTTACTATTAATCATGAGTTAAAATATATAGAATAGCTTTTAAAAAAGCAAGTATTTAATGATAAATTAGCTTAATGATTATATAATTAATGTTATATAAGATTAGTTAAATAGTAAAAGCATCATATATTTTACTTAATTCTTCGAATCTTAGCACCTACGGCTGATAATTTTTCTTCTATTTGCTCATATCCTCTGTCTAGATGATAAACTCTATCAACAATAGTTGTGCCTTTTGCTATTAATCCAGCTAATATTAAAGATGCTGATGCTCTTAAATCTGTTGCCATAACGGGGCAGCCAATAAGATTTTTTACTCCATGTACTATGGCATTATTATGAGAGATTTCAATGTTTGCTCCCATTCGATTTAATTCAGGTACATGCATAAATCTATTTTCCCAAATCGTTTCACAAATATTTGCACTGCCTTTAGCAATTGTCATTAATGCCATAAGTTGAGCTTGCAAGTCTGTAGGTAACCCTGGATGAGGCTCTGTTGTAAAGTCAACACATTGTAATTCAGTATTGTCTTTTCTTTTAAATATTAGTCCTTTTTCTGTATCTATAACTTCTGCACCAGTTTTTTCTACAATTTCTATAAAAGATTCAAGGTCTTGTCTTTTTGCTCCTATAAGCTCAATTTCACCGTCTGTTATAAGAGCAGCAATTCCATAGGTTCCTGCTTCAATTCTATCTGCGATGATATCATGAGTGCAACCATTTAATTTTTCTACTCCTTCAATCGTTAGGGTTCTTGTACCTTTACCTGATATTTTTGCTCCCATTTTTATTAAGCAATCTATAATATCATTGATTTCTGGTTCTATAGCACAATTTTCTAAAACAGTTTTTCCTTTTGCTAATGTTGCTGCCATTAAAGTGTTTTCTGTAGCTCCAACAGATACAACGGGGAATTTAATATTTCCTCCTACTAAGCCTCCTTCAGGAGCTTTAGCTTTCACATATCCATTTTCTATTGCAATAGTAGCTCCAAGAGCTTCCATACCTTTTAGATGTAAGTCAACAGGTCTAGCTCCAATAGCACAACCACCAGGTAAAGAAACTTCTGCTTCCCCAAATCTTGCAAGTAAAGGACCTAAAACTACAATAGATGCTCTAAATGTTTTTACAATTTCATAGCTTGCTTTTAATTGTTTTAACTCTTTAGCATGAAATGCCATTGCTCGACCAGTGTTTCCTTTTGGACCAGCTCCGCCATCTAGGGAGATTTTTACCCCCATACCATTTAATAATCTGCACATAGATGTTATGTCAGCTAGATAAGGCATGTTTGTTAGATGTAAAATATCATCAGTTAATATCGATGCCGCCATTATTTTAAGAGCAGAATTTTTTGCTCCACTTATATTTATTTTACCCTTTAGAGGACCGTTGCCAATTACTTCTATTTTATCCATTCTTTCCCTTCCTGGTTACTACCTTTTAAGAAGATTTGAGCTTTAAATTTTAAAATTGAAATTCAGGTATTTATATATACATTAAAATTACAATTTTAAAATTTAAAGCACAACTTTCCTTAAAACTTAGCAACTATAAATGTAAAAGTATTATAGTTTATTTTAGAGGTAGCATAAAACATAAAGTGTAATATTGCAAGGTTTATTTGAACTTCCAGATGTATCTGTCGCTTAAAGATGTAAGGATTTCATACCCTGAAGTTTTACCGCTTGCACCAAAAGTATCTAAGTCTTGGTTATCTCCTATTACTTCAACTAAGTCATTCTCTTTAATTTTGGTTTTTAATCGAGTTATGTCAACAGTCGTTAAATCCATAGAGATAACTCCTAAAATAGGAAGTTTTTTGCCATTAAAATAAAATGCTCCACTGTTCATATGAGATCTCATAATAGAGTCAGCATATCCTACTCCAATAATCGCAATTTTACCATCTTTTGGCATTATATATTTCTGATCATAGCCTATTGAATCACCTTTTTTCACATCTTTTATTTGTATGACTCTAGCTTTTATTTCTATAGCATTTTTCATAGGATTGCTAGAAAGATTAGTAGGGTTTATTCCATATAAGGCAGAGCCTGTTCTTACCATGTCAAGGTGATATTTCTTATTTTTGAATATGGCTGAAGAGTCAGCTATAGAGAACTTTGTGCCTTCAGGAAATAACCTCATAACTTGTTCAAAGTTTTTCTGTTGTTTTAAAGTATAAGTTTGGTCATCGTTTTGAGAGCATGCAAAGTGAGAAATAACATATTTAATGTTTAGTTTATCTAGGATGCCATCTTCTTTTAGGCATCTTGAGTCTTGAAGTGTTAATCCTAGCCTGTTTAGTCCAGAATCAAAGTGTATTAAACAAGGCATTCTTTCGCCTTTTTCCGCCCATAGATATATATTAGCACAGGTGTTTAATACGGGTATAAATTTATTTTTTAAATATATTTTATAATTCTCTTTTGCAATATCATGTAATACATATATATTTGCATCACGAGTATTAATGGACTCTTTTAGTTGTAAAGCTTCTGATAAATTAGCTACAAAGAAATCTCTAGCTCCTTCTTTGTATAGAAGTCCAAATATTTTATTAATGCCACATCCATATGCATTTGCTTTTAGCATAATAGCAATTGGAACTTTGCCAACTTGCTTTCTTATTGTTTTATAGTTTTTAACAATTACATTCTTTTTTATAGTTAATATAGCATTATAAATCATGACTCTGTTCCAAATTATCAAACTTCGTAAACCTACCATCAAAGAACAGGTGTACTGCCCCAACAGGACCATGTCTTTGTTTCGCGATTATAACTTCTGCTTTGTTTTGGACTTTGCTCATAGCTATTTGCCATTTTTCTAATTTTTCAGCATATTTTTCTTCGTTTTCTTTTGGCTCTTCTCTTTGAAGGTAGTATTCTTCACGATGCACGAACATAACAACATCGGCATCTTGCTCAATGGAACCAGATTCTCTTAAATCTGATAACATTGGTCTTTTATCTTCCCTTTGAGAAACTCCACGATTTAGCTGAGCTAAAGCAATAACAGGTATTGATAATTCTTTTGCTAGACCCTTTAACCCTCTGGAAATTTCTGCAATTTCCAAATGTCTAGCTTCTTGTCTTCCTAGAGATCCTGTAGTCATTAACTGTAGGTAATCCACTACAATCATGTCTAGGCCTTTTGTTCTTTGAAGTCTTCTAGCTCTTGATCTAAGAACTGGAAGAGATATGCCAGGAGTATCATCGATATACATATCTGCATTCATTAGAGTATTAACTGCATTTGTAAATGCTGTAAAGTCTCTATCATCTAAGTCACCTTTTCTCATTTTATGAGAAGGAACTCTGGCAGCATCTGATAAGATTCTTGCTCCTAATTCTTCCGCTGACATTTCTAATGAAAAGAAAGCAACTTTTGCACCGTTTTTAACAGCATTAAATGCTATATTAACAGCAAGGGATGTTTTACCCATAGCTGTAGCTCCGGCTAGAATGTTAAGAGCAGATGGATGGAATCCACCAATTTTTTTATCTAAATCTACTAACCCAGAAGATAAACCAGAAACACCACCTTCTTTTTGATATGCTTCTTCTGCAGTGTTAATAGCTTGAGTAATAGCATCGGTTAGGTTAGTAAAACCTTTTTTGCTTTCACCTTTCTCTGCTAAGTCATAAAGTTCTTTTTCTGAAGACTCTATTAAATTAGATGCTGGAGTTTCAATGTCATATCTTTTAGATTCTTTAACTAGACCTTCACCAATATGAACAAGTTGTCTTCTTGTATATAAGTCTTTTATCATAGTAGCATAGTCTTGTACATTAACTAGACTTGATACATTTATAGCTAAGTCATTTAGATATGCAGCACCGCCAACTTCTGATAAATCTCCATCGTGTTCAAAGTGGTTTTTCAATGTAACAGGAGATGCTAATTGTTTGTTATCAATTAGTCTAACTATTGATTGATATATTCTGCTATGAACAGGAGAGTAAAAGTATGATGGAAGTAGTATATCTCCAACTTCTTCTAGACACTCATTGTCTAAAAGTAATGCTCCTAAAAGAGATTGCTCAGCCTCTAAGTTGTGAGGTAATTCATTTGTTTTTTCTTCTGTATTTTCCATACTTATAATATACACAAATATTTTTTAAAAAGCAAGAATAATAAAAGTAGAAAGAGGGTTTAAATTCAAAAATAAGCTATCTAACTTACTTTTTATGTTTGATTTTTTTCTTCAAAAATGCTAAATGTTTTCTCATGACAAATAAAGAAAATAACACTCCTCATTATCATGGGCATAGAGAGAGATTAAAAGATAAATTTAGGAATGGAGGGGCAAAGTCTCTTTCAGATTATGAGCTTTTAGAGCTTATATTGTTCCAAACTATTTCTCGTAAAGATGTTAAACCTCTTGCGAAAGAAATGATTAATAAATTTGGCGGATTCGCAGAAGTAGTTTCTGCTCCAATATCTCTATTAGAGCAAGTGAATGGAATTTCAAAAAATACAGCTACGGCAATAAAAGCAATAGAGGCTTGCTCTATAAAGTTATCGCAAGAGAAAATTATTAATAAGTCTGTGTTGCAAAATTGGCAACAAGTTCTTGATTATTGCCACTCAAGTATGGCTTGGAAAAAAGAAGAGCAATTTAGAGTTTTATATTTAAACAGAAAAAATGTTCTTATTGCTGATGAAGTTCAGAGTGAAGGGACTTTAGATTATACACCAGTATATCCAAGAGAAATAGTAAAAAGATCTTTGGATTTAGGAGCCTCTGCTATTATATTAGTTCATAATCATCCTAGTGGAAGTAACTCTCCGAGTAAAGATGATATTTTGATGACTAAAGAATTGAAGAAGACTTTAAATGGTATAGATGTTTCTATACACGATCATATAATTATTTCAAGAGAGGGACATTACTCTTTTAAATCCAATATGATTATATAAAATGTGATTTTAAATTAACTGTATTTTGTTAGTATGCTTATATAAAAAAAGCTCCTCTAATGAGAAGCTTTTATTTAAAAATTAATTTAATAATTATTTAACTGTTGATAGAAGTTCTGATGTCTCAGCCGCTCTATCCATATTTAACATACCAACTGTATGATATCCTGAGTCAACATGTAAGTTTTCACCAGTAACACCTGTTGATAGATCGCTTAATAGATATAGAGCAGAGTTACCAACTTCATCAATTGTTACATTTCTTTGTAGTGGAGAGTTAAACTCATTCCATTTTAGAATGTATCTGAAATCACCGATTCCTGAAGCAGCAAGAGTTTTAATTGGACCCGCAGAAATAGCATTAACTCTAATTCCTTTTGGACCAAAATCATGTGCTAAGTATCTTACAGATGCTTCAAGAGCAGCTTTTGCCACACCCATAACATTGTATCTTGGCATCACTTGTTCAGCACCGTAATATGTTAGAGTTACCATTGAGCCACCATCATTCATGATTCTTCCAGCTTCTTTTGCAACTGCTGTAAATGAGTAAACTGAGATATCCATAGTCATTAGGAAATTGTCTTTTGTTGTGTCATAGTAAGCACCTGTTAAGCCTGTTTTATCAGAGAAAGCAATAGCATGAACTAGGAAATCTATTTTCCCCATTCTTTTTTCAACTTCTTCAAAAGTCTTTTTAATAGCTTCAGTAGAAGTAACATCGCATTCAATAACTTCACCAGCATTTAAGTCTGCTGCAAGTGGAGTAATTTTATCTACCATTCTTTCATTTGGAGCAGTAAGTATAAGCTCAGCCCCAGCTTCTTTTAGTGAGTTACATATTCCCCATGCAATTGACTTTTTGTTAGCCAATCCCATGATAACACCTCTTTTACCATTCATTAATTCCATTCTATTTTCCTTTCAGTTGTATTTTATTTATAGACAAACAAATGCATTATCGCTTATTCTGCTTTTTACTTCTTTATCCAATTCTTTTTGAAGAGCTTTTATTTCAGGGTATATTTTTAAATTCCTTTTTTTTCTTTCTTCAAAAGTCATAGTTTTTTCGTTTTTGTTTGTTTTATTTTCATCTCTCATAATTCAATCCTTACATCTTAATTAGAGATGATCCCCAAGTTAATCCGCCACCAAGAGCTTCAATAACTACAAGATCTCCTTGTTTTATTTTCCCTTCTTCTAATGCTTCTGCCCAAGCAATTGGAATTGAAGCAGCTGAAGTGTTCCCTACTTTTTCTATATTAACAACAACTTTTTCATTTTCTAGTTTTACCTTTTTAGCAACACCTTTGATGATTCTTAAGTTTGCTTGATGAGGAACGAACCAGTCTATATCGTTAGCTGTTAAATTATTGTGTTCAAGAGCATCTTCTATTGATGAAGAGATTAGATTAACAGCAAGTTTGAATATATCGTTACCTGCCATTGTTATTTTACCAACTTTATCTGAAGATGAAGCTCCTCCTGTGGTTTTTAGAGATTCTAGATGAGACCCATCTGAGTGAAGGTGGTTAGATAATACACCTCTATCTGTGTTTTCTGTCGCTGATAATACAAAAGCACCAGCTCCATCACCAAATAGGATACAAGACCCTCTATCTGTCCAGTCAATAATTCTAGACATTGTTTCTGCAGCAATAACTAGAATATTTTTATACATTCCAGATTTTATATAGTTATCTGCTGTTGCGAATGCATAGACAAAACCACAACAAACTGCTTGCATATCAAAAGAAGGGCATTTGTTATCAATGCCAAGCTTATTTTGCACTATAGTAGCAGTTGAAGGAAATGTGAAATCTGGAGTAGTAGTCGCAACAATTATTAGATCAATATCGTTTTTATCTAGCCCAGATTTTTTGATAGCTTTCTCTGCAGCTATTACTGCTAAATCAGATGTTAATTGATCATCTGCTGCTATTCTTCTTTCTTTTATACCTGTTCTTTTAGTAATCCATTCATCAGATGTTTCTACTAGTTTTTCTAAATCATTATTGCTTAATATTTTTTCTGGGACATAAGATCCCCATCCTGTTATAACAGATTTTTTCATAAAAAATAATCCCTCTAAAATTATAGTTGGAATGGAGTATATATGAAATATTTATTTTTTACAAGAAAAATGTATTTTTTTACATTTAGTAGATAGAATTTGAATAAAACTACATTGTGCCTCTAAGTTCGCAGTGTAATTTTTCCATAGCTTTGGATTCAATTTGACGAACTCTTTCTATGGATATATTGTATTGTTTTGATAAATCTTCAAGAGTTGCAATAGGGTCTTTTAGTTTTCTTTGATATATAATGTCTTTTTCTCTATCATTTAGTTTTGCCATCGCTTGAGTAAGCATTTTTTTTCTATACTCAGCCTCTTGAATATCTGCTATAATTATTTCTTGATTAGAATTTGTGTCTTCAATAAAATCTTGCCACTCTCCAGAGTCATTTTCTGAAGATTTGATGCTAGCATTTAGAGAAGCTTCTTTACCCTCAAGTCTTATGTCCATTTCAATAACATCTTGTTCTGAAACTCCTAATTCACTTGATATTTGTTTTATGTCGCTATTTGATAAAGAGTTGTTATCAATTTTACTAATTCTGTTTTTTATTTTCTTTAGATTGAAAAATAATTTCTTTTGAGCTGAAGTGGTTCCAATTTTAACTAAAGACCAAGATCTTAGAACATACTCATTGATAGCGGCTTTTATCCACCACATAGCATAAGTAGCAAGTCTAAAGCCTTTCTCAGGTTGGAATTTTTTTACAGACTTCATTAGTCCAATATTTCCTTCTGATATTATTTCTCCCATTGGAAGACCATAGCCAGAATAGCCACTAGCTATTTTTGCTACTAATCTCAAATGAGATGTAACCAACTGGTGAGCTGCTTCTAAGTTTTGTTCTTCTTGCCAAGAAGTGGCAAGCTCATACTCTTCATTAGAGGTAAGAACTGGAAACTTATTTATCTCTTTTAAATACCTAGAAAGGTTGCCTTCAGGAGATAAATTATATATTGAAGGTACTTGACTATTTGATGCCATAAAATTTATATAACACTATTTGACTAAAATTTAAAGTGTTTATCTAAAAAAATTATCTTGATATATTCATATAAATGTGTTAAATATCATTTTATTATTAACCTATATGGGTGTATAGCTCAGCTGGCTAGAGCGTTACGTTGACATCGTAAAGGTCACAGGTTCAAGTCCTGTTACACCCACCATACTTTTATTAAAAGGTTAAATTATGGTAAAACAAGCTAAAAAAAGAAAAAAGAATATCAAAAAGAAGAAGAAATCTAATGACTCTTTTATGAAGTTGTTTCTAAGAGTGGGCTTTATCGCTATGATATGGCTAAGTATATCTTTAATTTTTTATGTAATATATTTATCTTTAAGTTTACCAGATGTTAAGCAAATAAAAAATAGGCAAGGTTTAAGACCAACAATTACATTTTTAGATACTACTGGAAAGCAGATTGTAAAATATGGAGACTCTTATGATCATGTTATAATAGAAAATATACCTAATGATTTAATTAATGCTGTTGTTTCTACAGAGGATAGAAAGTTTTTCTCTCATAATGGTTTTGATATCATTGGGTTTATGAGAGCTATGGCCGTTAATTTATCAAAAATGAGATTTGCTCAGGGCGGTTCAACAATAACTCAGCAATTGGCAAAAAACTTGTTCTTAACAAATCAAAAAAGTATAAATAGAAAAATTCAGGAGATGATTTTAGCTCTTTATATAGAGACTCAATATTCTAAAGAAGAAATACTAGAGTCTTATTTAAATAATGTTTATTTAGGAGCTGGTAATTATGGTGTTGAATCTGCATCTATGGATTACTTTGGTAAACACATTTATGATATAAACTTTGAAGAAGCAATAATATTGGCAGGTTTATTGAAAGCACCGTCTTCTTATAGTCCTAAATATCATAAAGAGAAAGCTTTTAAAAGAGCTTTGGTCGTAGCATCTACTATGAGAGATAACGGTTTCTCTATACCAGAGATAAATTTTGAGAAGAATGTAACTGTTAAAAATCATAGATCAAATAGAGATGTAGATAACTATAGATATTTTACAGATATGGCTAGTGATAGAATGTATAAATATTTAGGAGATGTTAAGCAAGACATAATTGTTAAAACAACTTATGATATGAATTTGCAGAAAATTGCAGAACAAAGTGTAAGTAAATATGAGCAAGACATCAAAAATAAACAAGCAAACCAAGTAGCATTTGTTTCTATGCAAAAGGATGGAAGTATTGTTGCTATGTTGGGAGGCTTTGATTATTATGAATCTCAATTAAATAGGGTGTATCAAACTAAGAGACAAACAGGCTCTGCTTTTAAGCCTGTAGTTTACTTGTCGGCTATTGAAAAAGGTTTAACTCCTTATACAGAGATAGATGATGCTCCTCTAAAAATAGGAAGCTGGGAGCCTAATAACTTTGATTATAAGTTTCATGGAAAAATATCGGCAATGAAAGCTTTTGCTAAATCTTATAATATTCCTGCAATAAAAGTTATGCAAAAATATGGTCGAGATAATGTTTTGAAAATGGCTAAAAAGCTGGGTATTACATCGAAAATAGAAAGCAACTTAACAACTGCTCTGGGGACAAATTCTTTATCTCTGCTTGAGCTCGTAAATGCTTATGTAATTATGTCAAATGAAGGTTATAAAACTACACCATATTTAATTAGAGAAATAGTTAATAAAGATGGAGATGTCTTATATAAACACGAAATAATAAAAGAGCAGGTTTTAAAAAGTAAGCATTTGAAACATATAAACAGAATGTTAAGAGAGGTTGTTGATAATGGTAGTGGTAAAAAATCAAAGGTTAAAAAGATAGTTTCTTATGGTAAAACAGGGACTACTCAGAAATATAGAGATGCTTGGTTTATTGGTTATAACGATAAACTTGTAACAGGTATTTGGTTGGGTAATGATAATGCTACTCCTACTAATAATGTAACAGGAGGCTCTTTTCCTGCAAAGATATGGAAGAATTATAATGAAAGAGCATATAAAAATGCTGAAGCAAGAAATATTGTAGAGCCAAACTTGTTTTGGAGATTTATTAAAAGTATTTCTTTCTAAATTATATCATTTATAATTAATGATTGATTTTTATTTTTTATTGTTGTATTTATATAATAAATATTTTATAGTTAACTTAAAATCAATCATCAGGAGAATTTTAAATGAAAAAAATAGTTATTTTGATAAGTACTATAGCTTTGGCTAGTTGCTCAATGATGCCTTCATATAATAAAAAAAATCAAGTGGCATATGTAGAAAATGATAATGTGTCTGTTCAATTGGCGGTGGCTGCAAAAAAAGCAAGTGATGCTATTGTAGAACTAGCAGAAGTTGAGAAAATGAGAACTCCAACAACTAGTGCTCCAGTTATGAATAATATTCCAAGATTATTAAGACAAAAAATGTCAATTAATTGGAACGGACCTATTAAGCAAATAGTCCAAAAAATAGCTGATAGAGCTATGTATGATGTGGTTGAAATGGGTAAACCTTACTCTACACCAATACTTGTACAAATTGATGCAGTCGATGCTCCTATAATCGATATTCTTAGAAATGTTGGTTTACAAGCTGGTTCAAGAGCTAACTTAGTAGTTGATACAGAAAACAGAAATTTAGAGGTTCACTATGTTGAAATTCAAGAAACATTCTAAGACGGCTTTATTAATAATTTGTTGTTTGTTAATTTCTTCTAAAGGTTTTGCTTCTAGTTATGAAGTGAAAGAACCTAATACTTTAGATGATGTGTTGGGTATCAGTGCTAAAGGTGGTGTTGCAGAAACTACAGAGGCTGGTTTACAAATGAGAGAAGAAGCTTTAAAAGAAATGGCTTTATCTTATGGTGCTCTTAGTGGCTTAGTTCACAGAAACTGGGAGATATACAATATCCTAAATAAAAAAGAAATAGTTTTAGATAATATTTTTAATTTTTCTAGGTTAATGATACCAACTCATTATGGAACTCTAATAGAACCTCCAATCATAAGTGAGAGCGATGGATCTTTCCTTCTTGGAGAAGATGGTATGACAGCATCTATGACTTCAAAAATATATTCTATAGGAGAAAATGTTAAGTTAGTTACAACTCCTAGAAACTGGAGAAACTATTTAGTTGATCCTCTAGATTTAGAAAACCCTGCAGAGCCAGATAGAGCATTAAAGCCTAAAGATAAAGAAGAAATATCTAATTGGGCTAAATATGTAAAAGCTGGTTGGAAAAGTGGAGTAGAGCAAGCAAATGATATATTTGCAGATAGTTTAGCAAAGTTGGTTTCTGATTATACAGGTATGATTAGATATAAGAAGCTACTTGCTCAAAAAATGATTTCTCAGCCTTATGCAGTAAAAGAGAATAGGGGTGTTACAGGTAATGGTAATGAAATAAGAATTGATGATAAAACTATTATAATCACTAATATTCCTGCTCTTAATAAGTCAATCGAAAGTTGGGAGCCTACAGAGAGGTAGATGTTTTATGGAAACTCTGAATATGACAGAACCAGTTGATAACATTAGTAATGATGATTTTTCTATAGATATTTCTCCAGAAGAAAATATGATAGAAACTCATACTCCTGAAGATTTTTCAACTAATGTATTTGACTATATTGATGCAGAAGAAGATATAGAAGAAAAAATTGAAAAACAAGTTCTTGTTTCAAAAGAAAAAGTTGATACATCAGAGTTTTTACTATGGCCTGATGAGCCAACAAGATTTACAACTGATGATATAGATTCTCTTTTGGAATGGTGCTTTAATCAGGATGCTTCTGACATAACTATTCAAACAGATAAATATATTATGGCAGAAATTCACGGAACAATAAGGCCGGTTACAGCATCAAGAATGGATGCCGCTGATATAAACCTGTTCTTAAATCTTTTATACGGTTCTAATGCTATGGCAAGACTTGCTGGTGGTAATGATTTGGATTTATCTTATGAAGTTAATACATCTAGAGATAATAGAATTAGATTTAGGGTTAATGTTACAGCTATTTTAACAATGGGTAGAGATGGTGTGCAAATCACTATGAGGTCTTTGCCTAACGATCCGCCAACAATGGAGGATTTAAATATAGAGCAAGAGTTGAAAGATCATTGGTATCCTAAACAAGGATTGGTTTTGATTACAGGTCCTACGGGTTCTGGTAAAACGACTCTTTTAGCATCTGGTAATAGAATGTTGATTGAGAGTGGAAAAGGGAAAATATTAACTTATGAAGCTCCTATTGAATTTGTTTATGATAATATTAACAATGCTCATTCTTTAATATCTCAAACAGAGATACCTAGACATTTGCCTAGTTTTGCAGCAGGTGTTAGAAATGCTTTGAGAAGAAAACCAGAAGTTATACTTGTTGGTGAGGCTAGAGATAAAGAGACAATTAATGCTGCTATTGAAGCAGGACAAACTGGTCATACTGTTTACTCAACTGTTCATACAATAGGTGTGTCCGCAACTATTCGAAGAATGACTTCCGTTTATGGCGGTGAAGAGAGAGATGAAAGAGCATATTCTTTGATGGAAACTCTTAGAATGATTGTGACACAAACACTTTTAAAGACTGTTGATGGTAAAAGGGTTGCTATTAGAGAGTGGTTAGTTTTTAATCAAGATATTAGAGAAGCATTGTTAGGTATGGAAAATCGTCTATGGCCTAATGAAGTTCAAAAATATGTTGAATCTCATGGTAGAACTATGGCAGAAAGTGCAAGTCTGGTTTATAAGCAAGGTATAATAGATAAAGAAACATATTTGTCTGTTGTAAAAGGAACTAAATACGAAGAAGAATTAGAGAAAGGAAACTCTTAATATGCCAGAGTTATATTGGAGAGATTCTCAAAGAACACCTAGATTCTTTATGTTTGATGCGAAAGCTTCATTTGGGATTATTATGTTTATATTTCATGCTAGACTTTGGACATTTATAACGGCTATTTTAATTATGATAGGTTTTTGGTTGCTAGAGAGAAAAGGTCTTAACTTTACAACTGCATTAAGAGTGTTTAGAGTATTTCTTATAGGAAATAATAGACCTAAGTCTTCTGATTTAGATAAAGTTTCTATGAAAGATTACGGTTAGTTTTATTAAACTAATCTGTGAGGGAAGAAGTTTTCTATATCTTTTAAATCTCTACCACAATATCTTTTGCCTTCGATACATTTATCATTGTAGCAAGCAGGAGCAAAAATCTCACAAACTTTTTTATAACCTTTTTCTTTTAAAGCTTCTCTAGTTAGAACAGAAACCCAATATATTTCTTCTTGAGCACAGAAACAAGTTCTTTTTCCTTGTTCGTGTTGTAGTGCATTTATATCAGAGAGTTTCTTATATCTAACCATCGCTCCGTAAGGTGCTATAGCAGTCGCTAATGTTTTAGGTATTGATTTAGATATTTCTAACCATAAATCCATATATTTTTCTGCTTTTTCTTTTAATTCTGGTACTTCTTGGGTCAGTTTTGGAAGATAAAAATCGCCAGTAAAAGATGGAGCGGTTCTTTTTATAGTTCTATGTCTTTGGTCTTGTCCCATTGTTGCTACAGAAAAGTTTACTTCGGTTTTTATTGTTTGTACATTGTTTTCCATTTTTTCTGGAGTGAAGTAATTTATATCAACAGAATCTTTGTTATACTTTTCTAAGTCTAAAGCTTTTTCATCTATATTAACTTCTAAGAGTTTTAATTCTGGTAAGTCTTTTACTTTCGAATAATTTCTTTCAAACTCTGGATGCCAATTAATATCTCTATTTTTATTTTCATCAAACATGTAAGATACCTCAGGATGCTTTTGAATTACAGCATCTTTCATTTTCCCGAATATTTCTTTTAGCTCTGGAGTCCATGCCGATCTGTAATATGCTGTTAGTGCAGAGATATTTACAGTAAAGTCTAAAGCAGTTGGTGCAATTATAGAAATAAAATTTCTTAATTGTTCTTGAGCTATTTTTGGAGCAGTTCTTTCAATAGCATCGTCTCTTGAGAAAGGTCTCTCTTTTTTTAGTTTCTCTGCTACTAAAGGTGTTAACTTATCAATATTATCTGAGTATATATCTGTTCCTAGTTTTATAAAGTCCATGACTTTGTCTAGCTTGTTTAGATTTGGATAAAAATGGTTTATATAAGCTTTGATTTGTTCTAAATCAGGATTGCTATACATTTTTGAGTATCTACCAGACCTTTGATCTGTATTATAAAAAGGAGATGCTAGATGTAAACCAAATGTAGCTGCTGATACAGAAATCCCCTCTATTGAAAATGTAAAATAGCTATGTTGCAAAGTTGTGTGATGTCCCGTGTTGAATAATGCATTCTTAACATCTATTTTTTGCCCCATTTTAGGGACTTTAGATGTGTAACATGTTTTTGCTGCATGTGATGTTAAATCTTCAATTTCTTGATTTGTTTCTGCTATTAATTCTACATTTATCATAATATATCCTTGTTTGTATTATTTTCTACATTCTCCAGTTTTCATTACTGTTGTCTTTTTGTTCAGTGTGAATCGCATCAATCACTTCATCTACATTAGTAGCAACTGTGAATAAATCTATGTGATCCTTTTTTGCGAATTTTTCTTTAATAATTCCTTCATATATTTTTACTAGGTCATCCCAAAACCCATCAACACTAAATAGTACTATAGGCTTTTTGTGTTCTCCTAGTTGTTTTAGAGCAATCATTTCATCGACCTCGTCAATTGTTCCAAATCCACCTGGTAAAGCAATTACAGCATCACTCAACTCATCCATCTTAGCTTTTCTTTCTCTAAGAGTATTAACAATGATGCTTTCTGTTACATGAGGGTTTAACACTTCTGATGCTTGTATCTTTTTAGTTGTAACTCCAATTACTTCACGATTCGCTTCCCTCATTGTTTTTGAAACGATTCCCATTAATCCTATGTTACCACCACCAAATACTAAGTCCATATCATAATTAGCTAAGGTTTTACCAAGCTCTTCTGCTTGGTTTTTATATGTATCGCTAACTTTATTTGAAGAACCACAATAAACAACTACTTTTTTTATATTATTATTCATGTTTTTAACCTTTTTTTATTTTTAGTGTATATTTTTTGTAACATAGTATTTAGCAAAAAGCAAAGATTTTATTTTTTTAAGTCTTGTGTTATTGATTTAATTTTGCTATAAGAAATAAAGGATATTTATTAAGGAGAAAGATTTATTATGAAGAGAATATTTACACTTATATTAATGTGTCTAATGACTGTTTCTGTACAGGCTAGAGCTTTTGATGTTAATGCAAAACAAGCTATACTTATAGATTTAGAAACAGATCAAATTTTATTCGAGAAAAATGCTGATGAAAAAATGCCTACATCATCTATGAGTAAAGTTATGACTGTTTACATGGTGTTTGAAGCTTTAGCGGAAAAAAGAATATCTCTTACAGATAAATTTAGAGTTTCTCAAAAAGCATATGAAAAAGGTGGCTCAAAAATGTTCTTAAGACATAATGACAGAGTACCTGTTCTTGATTTATTAAAAGGTGTTATTGTTCAGTCAGGTAATGATGCAACAATTTGTCTTTCAGAAGGTTTATATGGATCAGAAAAAGCATTTGCGGATTATATGACTCAAAGAGCTCATGAAATGGGTATGAATAACACTAACTTTGTTAATGCAAGTGGTTGGCCAAATCCAGATCATTATTCTACAGCAAGAGATTTGTCTATTTTAGCAAAACATGTTATAACAGAATACCCTCAATATTATTACTTGTTTAGTCAAAAGAATTTTAAATATAGTGGTATTAAGCAAGGGAATAGAAATCCTCTGTTGTATAGAAATATGGGAGCTGATGGTATAAAAACTGGTCATACAGAAGAAGGGGGCTATGGTTTAATAGCTTCTGCAAAAAGAAATGATAGAAGACTGGTTGCTGTATTGAACGGCATGGTTTCAAAACAAGCTAGAGCTGATGAATCTGCAAAGCTAATAGAGTGGGGATTCAATTTCTTTAAAGTTTATGATTTAGCTAAAGAGGGAGAAGCTTTAGGAAAAGCAAAAGTTTTCTTAGGAAAAGAAGATGAAGTGAATTTTGCTCCAGAAAAAAATATAAAAATGAGCTTAAGTAGATTAGAGCATAAAAAATTAAAAGCTTTCGTAGAAATGGATAGTGAAATTAAAGCTCCAATATTTAAGGGGCAGAAGGTTGCTGATTTGAAAATAGAGATAGATAATCAAGAAAAAATGTCATTCCCTCTATTTGCAACTAGAGATGTTGAAGAAGCTGGCTTCTTTAAAAGATTTAAAATGTCTTTAATTAATATATTTAAGTAATATAGGAGAATCTTATGTTTATAACTCTAGAAGGAGGAGATGGAACAGGTAAGACAACTCAAATTAAACTTCTTAAAAAATATTTAGAAGATAAATTTGATAAAAAAGTTGTTTTAACTAAAGAGCCAGGAGGAACGGATGCTGCTCTTGAGATTCGTAAAATACTGCTTCAAGGAGAAATAGACAAATGGAGTTTTCAAGAAGAGATGGCTTTGTTTTATGTAGCTAGAAGTCATCATATAAGAAATCTTATAAAGCCAGAAATAGAAAAGGGCAATATTGTTATTTCTGATAGATTTTATGATTCTACAGTTGCTTATCAAGGCAGGCAAGATAAAACAGGGATTCTTCCAGCAATGCATGATATTTTTGTTGGAGAGTTTATTCCTGATTTAACAATTATATTAGATATAGATGTGAGAGAGGGATTAAAGAGATCTTTTTCAAGAGATGGTAACATTGAAACAAGAATGGAAGAAAAAGGTATCGCTTGGCATGAAGATAATAGAAAAGCTTTCTTGAGAATAGCAGAAGAAAATCCCGATAGGTGTTTTGTAGTAGATGCTAGTGGTAGTATTGAAGATGTTAATAAAAAAATAATAAAAGTTGTAGAAGATAATGCAAGAATTTTTTCCATATAATAATCCAGATATATTAGGTCATCAAGAACAGGAACAAGAGTTCTTGAATGCATATTATTCTAATAAGATGCACTCATCTTGGATTATTCATGGTGTTGAGGGTATAGGTAAGGCTACATTTGCATATAGAATAGCTAAATTTTTAATTTCTAATGCAGAAGTTGATGGATTAGGTTTTTTAGAAGATAAAAAAACTTTAGCTATTCCAGAAAACAGTTCTGTTTTTAAGTTAGTTGCTTCGAGCTCTTGTCCTAATCTTCTTTTAGTATCAAGAGAGTTTGATCAAAAGAGCAAAAAGTTTAAGAAAGAAATCGTTGTAAGTGATGTAAGAAAAATAAATGAGTTTATGCATAAAACATCTTCAAATGGTAATTACAGAGTTGTTATAGTTGATGAGGCTGATAAAATGAATAGGAATGCACAAAATGCAATTCTTAAAATTCTTGAAGAGCCTCCTGCGAAAACAGTTATTATATTGGTAGCAAATAACATAGGGGTATTTTTACCTACAATTAAATCTAGGTGTAGAACTCTAAAACTTAATTCTTTAAATAACGATGATTTGAAACAATTAATATATAAATATTGTTCATCTTTAAGCTCTGAAGATGTCGAAAAGGTCGCTTTACTATCTGAGGGATCAATAGGTAAAGCTATTAAAATATACAATCAAAACGGTTTAAAAGTTTATGAAGACTTAATGTGTCTTTTGTCAAAGAATATGAACTCAAAAGAAGTGCATACAATATGTGATTATTATGGAATGTCTAAAAATGACGATGATTATAACTTAATGGTTAATATGCTTAAAGGTTTTTTAAATAAAAAGATTATATCTTTAGCAAAACAACAAGATATGGATAATGTTTTTGGAATTGAGAAAGAGTTGCTGGCTAATTTAACGGTAAACTCTTTAATAAGCAAAAAGGCGAAGGTAGAAGAGCTTATATCTGCTGCAGAAAAATCTAACTTAGATAGAAATAAAATTTTACTTTATATGTTTAATTCTATTTTTTAAGCTATGATTTCTTTTTAACAGAAAAAATACAATTTATATCTTCCATCTTGTAGTTAGATGGTAACTTAATATTCTCATTTATATATTGTATATAATCGTGAGATTCTATATCGATAAGTTTATCATTTTCTTTGTCATACATGTGCATATGGACACTTGTGTTTACATCATAATACGGCTTGTTAACATAGACTTCTCTTAAATGACCCTCTCTACAAAGCCCTTTTAAAATCTTTGTTAAAGATGTGTTAGACATGTTGACACTTTTGTGATTTTCTTCAATTAATTTCAATAATTCATTTATTTTAAAATGCTTTTTACCTTTTTTATTAAAAAACAATTCATCAATGACAACCATTCTTTGTCTTGAAAAACGAAGTTGATTCTCTCTTAGAAAATCACAAGCTGCTTCATACTTTCTTCCTTTTAGCATATTCTAAAAAACCTCCCATTGCTTCTTAGGCCAGCAAATATTTCTCTCCCCGACAAACAAATACTAAACCTAAAAAAAATAAAATACAACCCTAAGGAGTTAAAATAAGGTTGTTTTACAACCTAGGGTTTACTTACAATTGTTAACATATTGTTTTTTAAGGTAAAAAAGTTTACAAAAGGTTAATTTTGATTTTTTTTTAAAAAAAATGTCCATATTTCAAATAAATGGTTACATTTTTTACAAACATAATATATATTATATAATAATTAAATTTAAAAGAGGTTTTGGAAATGAAAATATTAATAACAGGAGCAAGCTCTGGAATTGGGGAGCACTTAGCTTTAGAATATGCAAAAGGAAATAATGAGCTTTTTCTAACAGGAAGAAACTTGGATAGATTAGATAAAGTTGCTAAAAAGGTTGAAGAGGCGGGATCTTCTGCTAAGACATTTATATCAAATGTTTGTGATAAACAAGGGATGTCTGATATGATAGAGAATATTGGAGAGTTAGATATTGTGATAGCAAATGCTGGTATATCAACAGGGACTTTGGCAACCAATGATGCGAGTGAAGAAAAGTCTCGTCAGGTTTTAGATACTAATATATGGGGGGTTATAAATACTATATACCCAGCTATAAAAATTATGAAAAAACAAAAAAGAGGTCAAATAGTTTTGATTAGTTCAATGGCTTCTTTTAAGGGGTTGGGAGGTGCTTCTGCATATTGTGCAAGTAAAGCTTGTATAAGAGTTTTAGGAGAATCTTTACATTTAGATTTAAGTAAGTATGGTATAAAAGTTAATATCGTTTGCCCAGGGTGGATTAAGTCAGCTCTTACAGATAAAAATAATTTCAAAATGCCGTTGATTATGGAGACAGATATGGCAGCTAAACTTATAATTAAAAAACTGGAAAAAAATCAAACTTTAATCAAATTTCCATTGAGGATTTACTGGGTTGTAAGATTTTTAGAATTTTTACCTATTAGATTATCAAGTTTTATATTGGGAATGTTGCCTGAAAAGTAAAAAATCCTTGTGTTTTTGAGTAAAATATTTTATAGTATTGAAAAAATTGATGCATTAAATAAAAGAAGAAGGTTAAAATGACAGAAGGCAGAAAAACATTAAGTATAAAAACATCCTCAAGTACAAACAGAACAGGAGCTCAAACTGTTGTAAAAAGAAAAAGAAGACATCATCATGCTAAGCCGTCTTCTGATAGATCCTCTGAGGTTAACAAAAACTCTGCTGTTTCAGCAAGAGCTGAAATTCTTAAAAAAGCTCGTGAGAATGAAACAAAAAAGACTTCTGTTCAAAGGCAAGCTTTTACACCAGTTATTTCTAAAAAAGAAGAGAAAAAACCTGTTGTGAAACAAGAGACTCGTAAAAAGCCAGCTCCTAAAAAAACTGAGGTTGCAAAGAGCTTTAAAAATGATAAACCTGCTTCATCAACAAAAACATATGCTAAAAAAGATGATAATAAAAATAATAATCATCGCTCTTTAAACGAGAGAAGAAGAGGTAAGCTAACAGTATCTAAGGCATCAAGCTTAGGAGATGATGGTTTCCAAGGAGGACATCGTCGTTCTCTTGCATCTGTTAGAAGAGCTCAAGAGAAATACAGAAGACAACAGCAAGAAAATTTAAAGCCTAAAGAGAAGGTTATTAGAGAAGTTACTCTTCCTGAAACAATCACTGTTGGTGATTTGGCTAATAGAATGGCAGAAAAATCTGGTGATGTAATTAAAAAATTAATGTCGCTAGGTGTTATGGCTACAATCAACCAAGCTTTAGATGCAGATACAGCAGAACTTCTAATCGGAGAAATGGGACATAAATGTATAAGAGTTTCAGAGGCTGATGTTGAAGAAGGTATAAGAGGTGAAGAAGATAAAGTCGAATATTTAAAAGAAAGATGCCCAGTTGTTACTGTTATGGGACATGTTGATCATGGTAAAACATCTTTACTAGATGCTATTAGAAAAACAGATGTTGTTACAAAAGAATCAGGTGGTATTACTCAGCATATTGGTGCTTATCAGGTTAATACTGCAAGTGGATCTAAAATCACTTTTATTGATACTCCAGGTCATGAAACATTCTCTGAAATGAGAGCTAGAGGGGCTAATGTAACAGATATAGTTATTCTAGTTGTTGCTGCAAATGATGGTATTATGCCTCAAACTAAAGAAGCTATCGCTCATGCTAAAGCTGCTGAAGTGCCAATGATTGTTGCAATTAATAAAATGGACTTACCAGAGGCAAATCCTCAAAAGGTTAAACAAGATCTATTACAACATGAAGTTATAGTTGAAGACTTTAAAGGTGATACTATGGTTGTAGAAGTATCTGCTATGACTGGTTTGGGTATGGATAAACTTGAAGAGGCTATAATGCTTCAAACAGAAATGCTAGAGTTAAAAGCAAATGCTGATAGAAAAGCTCTAGGCTCTATAATTGAAACAAGAATTGATAAAGGTAGAGGTCAAGTCGCTACAGTTCTTGTGCAAAACGGAACTCTAAATATTGGTGATGTATTTATCGCTGGTAGAGAATGGGGTAAAGTAAGAGCTTTAGTTAATGATAGAAATGAAAAGATTACAACAGCAGGGCCATCTCAACCAGTTGAGGTTCTTGGTCTAAATGGTATGCCTTGTGCTGGTGATGATTTTGTTGTAGTTGGATCTGAAGCAAAAGCTAGAGAAATCTCAGAATATAGAACAAGAAAATATAAAGAATCATTAAATGTTGTATCTAAATCATCATCAGATTTATTTGCGAAATTTAAACAAGATGAAAACATTAAAGAGCTTCCTGTTATTATTAAGGCTGATGTTCATGGGTCTGTTGAAGCTATTGCAGCTTATTTAAGAAAAATGACAGAAGATAATGAAGAAGTTAGAGTTAAAGTTTTATTATCAGGTGTTGGTGCTATTAACGAATCTGATGTAACTCTTGCAAGAGCATCAAATGCTTTAATCGTTGGTTTTAATGTTAGAGCAAACACTCCTGCTAGAGAACAAGCAAAAAGAGATAATGTTGATATAAGATACTATTCAGTTATATATAACATTATTGATGATGCAAAAGCATTATTAACTGGTATGCTTGCTCCAACTATACAAGAAGACTTTATTGGATATGCAAAAATCGGAGAAGTGTTTAATATTACAGGATCTGGTAAAATTGCTGGTTGTATGGTTACAGAAGGTAAAATTATTAAAGGTGCTAAAGTTAGACTTCTTAGAGATGATGTTGTTATCCATGAAGGTATGCTTAAAACTCTTAAAAGATTTAAAGATGAAGTTAAAGAGGTTAAAGCAGGTATGGAATGTGGTATGGCATTTGAAAGATATGAAGATATTAAAGTTGGAGATGTTATAGAAGGGTTTGAAGTTAAAGAAATCGCCCGAGAATTCTAAAATCTATTTTTTATTTAGGGGCTTTTTCATAATCTAAAATTTCTTAAAATCTATTTTTCTTTTAGGATCATTCTGAACAAAGTGAAGAATCTTTTCACCATGCTCATTATTTGCTCGTCATTCTCGCCTTTTCTAGTCATTTTGAGCGACTGCAAGGAGTCGAAAAATCTTTTCGTGCTTGTGTAATATAAACTTACATAGGGTAACACAATGAGATTCTTCTTCGCTCTGCTCATCAGAATGACCGGCTGGGGATGCGATAGTATGTCTTTTTCTTTTCCCGTCATTCTGAGCGACCATAAGGAGTCGAAGAATCTTTTCATGCCTGTGAAATGTTAATTTATATGTAGTAGCACAGTGAAATTTCCTTTTTCAGGAGAATGACGAGCTGAAGATGCAAGAATTATAATAAAAGAGTTAGATAAATTATCTATTATACCTATAGCTATTCATATCCATATCTTCATATCTAATAAACCCTAACATTTCTCCTACAGATATTCTTATAGATATTGGTAGTTTTTTATATATTGATTTTATTTTTTTCTCTGTTCTTTTAGTCATTTTTTTCATTCCTTTTAATAAAATAACGAATCGTCTTAATTATTTTATAAAACTAATTCAGAAAATAATCAAGTAAAAACGAAAGAAAAAACGAAAAAAAGAAAAAAGTTGACATTCTTTTCTTTTTATATTAGTTTAAAAACAAGAAATAATTTTACAGGAGACTAAAATGAATAACTTAACAAAAAGACAGAAAGATATATTGTCAGTTATAGAGCAAGACTCTAATTTGAGCTTAAGCCAAATAGCGAAAGAATTAGGTTTGTCTTCAGTTGGTAATATTCATGCTCATGTGAAAAAATTAGTGGACTTAGGGTACATAAAAAAAGAAGGGAGAAAGATGTTTTTAACTAATAAAAATCAGAAAAACTTTTTTCATATACCTTTTTATGGTTATGCTCAAGCGGGGAATGACGGCCTATTCGGGGGAGAGGATCCATTAGACTATATTCCTATGCCTTCACAGCTTTTAAGAGCTAAAGAAGAGGATTTATTCTTTATGAAGGTTAAGGGTGATTCTATGGAGCCAACTTTAAAAGAGGAAGAATTAGTTTTATTTGAGATGTTTTATGGCAACCCTGTTGCAGACATCAGAAAAGATGATGTTATCTTATGTAAAATTAATGATGAGCTTAAAATTAAGAGATATGTAATTACAAGTGAATATGGTTTGTTGAAATCAGACAATAAGGCTAAATATGACCCTATTAGATTTGATGAAAATGATGATGTAAAAATACTTGGAAAAATGAAAAAGCTATTATTCTAAGTTTTTTAACTTTTTTTTGTATTAAACACCTCGTTTTATAGCGAGGTGTTTAATGTTATTTATTAAGAGTGTATGATGATGGTGGTTTTATGTTATACTTTTTATTCTTTAGAGCAGGTTTAATATTTGTGCTAAATGTAATTTCTCTGCCGTATTTTTTTACAATACTTTTTCCAAAATCATTTATTACATTTAATCTGCCATCTTCAGCTATAGACATAAGCTTTGTAACATCATCAAAAAAATCGGGAATATACTCTTGTAAACTTAGGGTATCATCATAGATATATTTTTGAGACTCTTTTTCTAAAAAAAATTCGATTGCTTTAATATCTCTGGGCTTGAATATACGAATTCTTTTTTTGAATTTCATTATATCATCATTGTTTAAATGTTTATAAGAATGTGTATTGTAATAATTTGTATCAGGGTGTACTTCTTCTTAGTTTTTGTCTATAAAAAGCCAATCTTCTGTCATATATCTTAATAGAGATATTGTTTTGAATGTTTTTGTTTTGTTTTTCATTTATATTGTTCCCCATTTATCTATGAATATTGGTTAACTATATCACAAAATAATGTTAATGTAAATAAATACCCCTTAAATTTTCAATAGAGAATTTAAGAGGTGTTTATTTGTATAACTAAATTAAAGAATTATTTTAATTTAGCATATTCAGCAGAATCGCCTAACATTTCTTCGATTCTGATTAGCTGATTGTATTTAGCTGTTCTATCAGTTCTAGATAGAGATCCAGTTTTGATTTGACCAGCATTTGTAGCTACAACAATATCAGAAATTGTTGAGTCTGCAGTTTCACCAGATCTATGAGAAACAACAGCTGTGTAACCAGCATCATGAGCCATTTTTATAGCTGCTAGAGTTTCTGTTAGAGTTCCGATTTGGTTAACTTTAATTAGGATTGAGTTACAGATACCTTTTTCGATTCCTTCAGCAAGAATTTTAGGGTTTGTAACGAATAGATCATCACCAACAAGTTGGATTTTATCACCTAGTCTTTCAGTTAATAGTTTGAAACCATCCCAATCTGATTCGTTTAGACCATCTTCGATTGAAGAGATTGGATATTTAGCAACAAGATCAGCATAGTATTCAACCATTTCTTCTGAAGTTCTTACAACACCTTCACCTTTCATGTTGTATGTACCTTCTTCTGTGAAGAATTCTGAAGCAGCAGCATCTAAACAGATTCTAACTTCTTCACCAGCTTTGTAACCAGCTGTTTCGATAGCTTTCATGATGAAATCTAGAGCTTCAGTTGTAGAACCGATGTTTGGAGCGAAACCGCCTTCGTCACCAACACCGCCACCTAGTCCAGCATCATGTAATAATTTTTTCAATGTATGGAAAATTTCAGCACCCATTCTGATAGCTTCTTTTTCGTTTTCAGCACCAACTGGTTGGATCATGAATTCTTGGATATCAATTGGATTATCAGCATGTTCACCACCGTTGATGATGTTCATCATTGGAACTGGTAGAACTTTAGATTCTTCAGCACCGAATAATTCTCCGATATATTCGTATTTAGCTTTTTTCAATTCATTAGCCATAGCTTTAGCAACTGCAAGAGATACACCAAGGATTGCATTAGCACCTAGTCTACCTTTGTTTTCAGTTCCATCTAAATCAATCATAACTTGATCGATTTCTGATTGGTTAGCAGCTTCTTGACCTTTAAGAGCTTCTACGATTTCTGTGTTAACAGCATTAACAGCTTTAAGAACACCTTTACCCATGTATCTTGATTTGTCGCCATCTCTTAATTCAACAGCTTCTCTAGAACCAGTTGAAGCTCCTGAAGGAACTGCAGCTCTTCCGAAAGCTCCGCTTTCTAGATATACATCAACTTCAACAGTTGGATTACCTCTAGAGTCTAAAATTTCTCTTCCTTTAATATCAATAATTTTTGACATTTAAAATTCTCCTTTATTAGTTTTTTAACAAAAAGAAAGAAGCTACTTTAAGTAGCCTTTTCATTCTTAGTATCTATATATAACAAATATATAAAAAATACAAGTAAATTTACTTTCTATTTTTTAATTCTTGATTTTTATTTTGAATAATAATATAAATAAACTATGAAAAGAATATTTTTTGCATTTACATTATTTTTATTAGCTAGTTGCTCTAGTGGTAGCATTAGTGTACATGGTAATGCAATAGACAAAGATGATATGGCTTATATTGAAGTTGGAGAAACTTCAAAAGATGATATGATTATGATGTTCGGACATCCTACTACAAAATCTGCTGTTGATGTGGAAAAATGGTACTATAGTAGTCAATCTATAAAATATCATTCATTTATGAGACCAGAGATTGTAGATAGAGTAATTGTAGAGGTTACTTTTGATATAGATGGTGCTGTGCAAGAAGTTAAGTCTTATGATTTAAGTGATGGAGTAACTATTGACTTTTCGGAAGAAAAAACTGAATCTATAGCAACAGAAAAAACTGTGCTTCAACAACTAATTGGAAACATTGGTAAATTCAATAGAAAATTTACTAGATAAAAATACATTTACTTTTTTAAATTGTTATGCTAATATGACCTTGTCATGAAAATGACTATGGAAATAAACGGTGTATAGAATAAGCTTTTCTGGACCTGGGGGCGGTACCCAGCACCTCCACCATTATTTTTTAATTTCTGTGGTTTTTATATGATGATTTTTTCACTTATGTACTGATATGTACACATCGTTCAAAAATCATTCACCTAAAAATCCACATAAATCAAAAAATAAATTTATAGTAGTTAGAGTATTTTTTTAAATATAAAATAATTATTATAAAATATGGATGTTTGTTTTTAGTTTTTTATATGATGGTTTTTTCAATTATGTACTGATATGTACACACCATTCAAAAACCATTCACCTAAAAAGCTACATAAATAAAACAATCATTAGGTGATGTTTTTATATATTTGTATGGGCATATAACTCCCCATAGAAGTATATAAAAATGGGGGTGAAATAGGATCGACAGGAGTAATAAAAATATATCTTTTTCTCGGCATGATATCCGTCGTTATCGGGTCAATTTTAAATAGATGCAAACGATAATAATGTATCTCTTGCTAAAGCTGCGTAGTTTAACTACCACTTAAAGCACGGTTTGGGGCACCGGGTAACAGAACGCCCCTTTTTTTATTTCCTAAATGCACATAAAATTTATTTAAGTTATTCTTGACTTTGATGGTATTAGTCTTTAAAACATTATAGTAAGAGAACAATGAAATAAAAAGGTGTGATTAACTATGAAGCTAATAAAAGACTTAACTTTCTCAGATTTATATATCAGATTAGATGGATGGGGACTTCCTCATTATAGACCAACGGCTTGTAAAACAGCTGATTGCAAAAATGTTTATTTGGATGAAGATTATTTTAAAGACATTAAAATATTAGAGACAAAGATTGTTAAAAGAGGTATTAGAAACGGAGATGATTTAATAGTCCATAATGATATTAGATATCGTGCTTCAAAACAGGAAATGTCTAACGGAGAGGTTTGGTGCTCTTTAAGAAAGATTGCTGAAGAAGTTCCGCAACTTAAAAATTTAGGTTTTGATGAGTCATTGCTATCAATATTGAAACAAGCTGGTAGAAGAACTGGTTTATTGGTTGTTGCTGGTGCTACTGGTAATGGTAAAACAACATCATCATTTTCATTATTAGATCACTATTTAAAGGAATATGGAGATTTAGCATTTACAATTGAGGATCCTGTTGAATATAATTTAGCAGGTAGAAGAGGTGAGTCAGGATACTGTTTCCAAATGGAAGTTAAAGATGATGAAGAATGGGCAGAAGCTGTTAAAACATCTTTGAGATGGCATCCATACTATATCGTTGTTGGTGAGATTAGAACTCCTGAAGCTGCAGCACAGCTTTTAAGAGCTGCTTGCTCAGGGCATTTAGTTATAACAACAATTCATGCTGGATCAATTGAAGAAGCGATTATGTCATTAATACAATTATCAGAAATGAACATGGGTAAAAGAGGACAACAATTATTAGCTGATGGATTGGTTGGTATTGTTTACCAAGAACTGTTAAATAACAAACTATCAACACAATCAATATTTACAGAAGAAGGTAATGTTGGTGATCCTGTTAGATCTTTAATTAGATCAGGAAAAGTAAGCCTATTGGGAACTCAAATTGAACAACAAAAAATTAAAATTGAGCAAGGTTCTTTCTCAATTAACAAAATTTAGCTTAGGGAGAATATTATAAAATGAATTGGGATCAAAATACACCAGGACCTTGGGGGAATGCTCCAAAAGATAATAAAAAAGATAATGTAGTTAAAATGAAAAAAGTTAAACCTACAGGCACAGATTTATTAAATAATAAAAAAAGTTTTGCTGGTCTAGTAGCTATAATATTAGGACTTTGGTTTGCAACAGGCTTCTATATGGTGCAACCAGATGAACAAGGTGTTCAACTAATTTTTGGAAAATGGGATGGGCAAGTAAAAGAGGCTGGTCTTCATTATAATTTACCAAATCCAATTGGTATGACATTTACTCCACAAGTAACAAAAGAGCAACAATTAGAAATTGGGTATCGCTCTTCTAGAGGAAATAACATTAATGTGCCAGAAGAAAGCTTAATGCTAACAGGAGATGGTAATATTATAGATATTGACTTTGTTGTAACATGGAGAGTTATTGATGCTGGCAAATTCTTATTTAATATTAGAAATCCTCAAGATACTCTGAAGAAGGTTTCTGAAAGTGCAATGAGAGAAATTATAGGTAAATCAGAATTGCAAAAAGCTTTAGCTGATGAAAGACCTGTAATTCAACAAGAGACTTTAACTTTAATTCAGAAAACAATGGATGAGTATGAGTCAGGTATTCAGGTTAATGAAGTTAAATTACAAAGAGTTGACCCTCCTGTAGCTGTTATAGATGCTTTTAATGATGTGCAAAGAGCTCTATCTGATAAAGAAACTTTATCTAATGAGGCAGATGCTTATAGAAATAAAGTGATACCAGAAGCAAAAGGTAAAGCTGAGAAAATGTTACAAGAAGCTGATGCTTATAAAGCTAAAGTGGTAAATGGAGCAAAAGGTGAAGCTGAAAGATTTAATAAGATTTATGATTCTTATAAGAAATCAAAAGATATTACTAAAACAAGAATGTATATTGAAACAATGGAGAAAGTTATGAAAAACTCTAAAAAAGTTATCATGGATAAAGGTTCTTCAAATAGCTTTTTACCACATATGAATATAAATAAAGGAGAACTAAAATAATGAAAAAAATAAGCAGATTATTAGCAGGAATATTAGTTTTATTTATTTTCTCTGCATTTAAAGTAAATGAAACACAACAAGCTTTAGTATTAAGATTTGGTAATGTTAAAAGAGTAATAACAAGTGCTGGATTGCATTTTAGAGCTCCATTTATTGATAATGTAAAATACATTGAAAAAAGAGTTTTAAACTTAGATCCTCCTGCTGAAGAAGTTATCTTAGGTGATACAAAGAGATTAGTAGTGGATGTGTTCGCTAGATATCAAATTGTAGATCCTTTAAAATATTACCAAGTTTTAAAAACAGAGAACCAAGCAGTTGGTAGATTAAATAAATTTGTTAATTCTCAAATGAGATCCGTTTTAGGTAAAGTTTCTCTTGATGAGGTTCTTTCTGAAAATAGAGCTAGTATGATGGACAAAATTAAACAAGGAACAAATACTGAAGTTTCTCGTATGGGTATAAAAGTTGTTGATGTTAGAATCGGTAGAGCAGATTTGCCAAAACAAAACTCTGAAGCTGTTTATTCTCGTATGAGATCTGAAAGAGAAAGAGAAGCAGCGGAAGCAAGAGCTCAAGGTAAAGAAATAGCAATTAAAACTAAAGCATCTGCTGATAAAGAAAGAGATATTATATTATCAGAAGCAAAAAAAGAAGCTGAAGAAATGAAAGGTCAGGGAGATCAAGAAGCTATTGATATATATGCGGATGCATATTCAAAAGATAAAGAATTTTATAAGTTTTATAGAAGTATGAATGCTTATCAAAATTCTTTAACTAATGATACTACAGTTATTCTTAATCCAAGTGAAGCAGGATTCTTAAAAGAATTCTAGGAGTTTTATATGGCAAATTTAATTGTAACTATTATAGCTATAGCTCTAATGTCATTCACCGCTGTAATGAGTGTTCATTATGGTGGAGATATGGTGCAGAGAAGTAGAGAAAAAGCTTTAGCAAATACAATTGTTCAGCAAGCTAATGCGATACAAACAGCTATAAGAATGTATAAGGATATTGATTATACTAAAGCTATAAAAGATATAACTATGTCTGAATTAACAGGTCGAGGTTATTTAACCTTTATACCTGAGATTAAAGGAGCAGTTTGGACTCTTGATGGTCTTGGAAATGCATCTTTGCAAAATTCAGCAAAGTTAAGTATTGTTGATAGTAATAATAAAGACAATTTATGCTTTTATGTTTTAAAAGCATCTTCTAAGTGGACTTGCTCAACAGCCACAGGAGTTTTATTTAAAATAACTAAGTATTAATAATGAGAGGAGATATTTAATGTTTAAGATTTCAAAGAGAGTATTTTTATTTTCGATATTCTTATCGTTTATTTTCTCATTTACAGGGAGTGCTTATGCAAAGAAGTATTACTATTTTGCTACAATGCCAAATCTTATTAATGCTCCAATAATTAATACTCCATTTCAAGTAATAAGAGTAACTGCAGAAAATAAAATAGTTAATCTTAATGATATAAATATAACAATACCTCTAGAATTAACAGATTCAAGTTTAAAGCTGTCTATAACAAGTATAGATGATGATAAGGGTATTATAAATCCAGCGAATGTTTCTATATCTGGTGCAGGAATAAATAGAACGATGACAGTGTCTCAATTGCAAACAGATATTGGTGCTGTAGGCGGAGATTATGCTATAATTAATCTTAAAGTATCAAATGATGCAGGTATATATAAGACTACTCCAGTAAGAATACAAATAGGAAGTAATTGTTATGCTGAGCTGCCAAACTCAGATATATCATGTGAATATAATGAAGATACAGGAGAAAACGATAAATATTTAATAGCAACAAAAGCAGATTTGCTATACTTATCACATAATCAAAATAATACATCTAGTATAAGTACTCCAGCGGGTAGTGTAACGGTCAGAGACTCTATACTAAAGGGCTCTTTTAAATTAATGAATAATATTGCATTTGATATATCGTTTACAGTAAGTAAGTTTTATCAAGATGAGAATGGGAATCTTAGTACTTATAAAAATGATACATATAAATGGTTAAAGGGTATTACAGCAAAGGTTAATTCTAATAATGAAGATTGGGATGGAGATGGTAATATAGATTCTACTGATACTGAGGGATGGAAAGGATTGGGGAACGGCTCTATATCAACCTCACATCAATTTGTTGGAAAGTTTGACGGTAATAATCATGTAATTAGCAATATGTATATAAACAATAGTTATAATTATCAAGGTTTCTTTAGTCTAACAGATAGAGGTTTTGAAGTTAAAAATTTAAACATTAGCAATGCTTATGTAGAGGCAAAAGGGCAACAGGTAGGAGTATTGTCTGGAGAAATAGATAAGGCATTAGTGGAAAATGTTCATGTTTCTGGTAATGTTAAAGCTTCAGCTCTTTATGCTGGAGGTTTAGTTGGTAACTCAGATGTTGAATCAAAGATAAAAAATTCATCAGCAAATGTTAATGTTTACAATAGTAATCAATACACAGGAGGATTAATTGGTATTACAAATAGATCTACAATAATTGAAGATTGTCATACTTCAGGAGATGTTTTCGGAGGCAGTTATTATACAGGTGGTTTTATAGGCAGAGCAAATAATGGTTTGAGTTTAGATTCTAGTTACTCTACAGGTAATATTTATGGAAGTAATAATTATACAGGTGGGTTAATAGGTTATTTCAAGAAAGCTGATAATGTCATTACTAATTGTTACACAAGCGGAGCAATAAGAGGTAAAAACTCAGGGACTGGAGGGTTGGTTGGTTTTATATATGGAGCTAATGTTAATAATTGTTATACAACTGGCGACATTTATGGAGATGGTAATGTAGGAGGTTTGTTGGGTTATATGAATACGACTAAGCTTAATTCTAGTTATAGCTCTGGTCGTATTAAATCTTATACTTTAAGTGTTGGTGGTATTGTAGGAGGCGGAAGCTATAGAAGTGAGATTGTTAACTCTTATTCTAAAGGAAATGTTGAAGGTAATACTGCATCTCATACAGGAGGTCTTACAGGTGTCTTCGCAGGTAAAATAATTAATAGCTATGCTTCTGGTAATGTTAATAATGGAGGATCATTGGTAGGGATTCTTTATGGTATAATTATCAACTCTTATGCTTTGGGAACATCTCCGTTAGATAGAACTGTTTATGGACTTGGTGGAAATTTAGATAATACTAATAATTTTTGTACTAAACCTTCAACTTGTTATGCATCCTCATCTTTACAAGTAAGGGCTGGTAGAGATTATTATGCTTGGGATGACAGTGTTTGGGAAAATCTTAATAACTCAGAGCCAAGATTAGAATGGGAAAAGAGTGGAGTGGTTAACTCTAATATTATTGTGCCAGATGCTGAATACCCTAATGTATGTAGCGATAATCCTCTTGAGAATATGGATAAAGATGGAGACTTTTATTTAATAGGAGGGCTTTCAGGAGATTCTGCTCAAGCTAAGAATGAATTACTATGCATTTCTAATACAATTAATGATAGTGATATGCTAAAAGCAAACTATAAGATGACAGCTAATATTAACTTTTTAGACAATGAAGACTGGAATGGAGATGGAGTTATTGATTCCAATGATTCAAAAGGTTGGAAACCTATATCTGTTTATACTGGAGAGTTTGATGGTAATAACCATAATATAGATAACCTATATGTAAATTCAGCAGACGATTATGTAGGGATTTTTGGGAAAATTATTGGAGGTCAAGTAAATAATTTATCTCTATCTAATATTGACATAAAAGCTGATGATTATATAGGTGGAATCGTGGGATTCCTACACTCAAGTAACCTTGCTAATATAACTGTTTCAGGTAGTATATTAGGTGACTCATTTGTTGGATTGGTTGGTGGTAAATCTACTAGTAGTAGTTTCAATAATATAAATGTATCAGGCCTTTCATCAGGAAGAGTTTATATTGGAGGTGTGAATGGCTCATCTGACTATGGAGGTAGTATAAGAAATGCTATTTCATCTGCTAATGTAAAAGGTACCGATAAATATATTGGTGGTATTTCTGGTATTGCGGGCTTAAGTAACGGATTTACTTTAGAGAATTGTCATAACAGTGGTGTTGTTGAAGGATATGATTATACCGGTGGGATAGCAGGTAGATCTTATGCAACTTTAACTAAAATATCAAATGTTGGAAATGTTTCTGGTAGAAACTATGTTGGTGGTTTAATAGGAGCTGCGGGTTATTGGCAAAAAACAACAGATGTTTATGTTAATGCTAAAATAATAGGTCAAAGTTATGTTGGTGGTTTAATGGGGTTAAGTCCTTATCAAGATAACTTAAGCTATATTACAAATGGCTACTTTTCAGGAGATGTTACTGGTACAAATAATGTCGGGGGCTTGTTTGGAGGGGTTAAATTAGCTAATTTTAAACTTAATAATGTTTATTCAAAAGTGGGCAGTATATCTCCAGTTTCCTCATCAGGAGAAATTTATGGAGTTATGTTAGATGAAGCTAATGACTCAATTATTCTATCTAATGGAGATTTATGTGATAATAATGATAACTATATTTGCTCTGATAGCGATAGGATGATTATTAATTCAAATTGGGATATTAATGTTTGGAATGATATAGGAACTAGTCCTACACCAACTTTTAAGTAATATAAAAAGGCTCTATTTAATAGAGCCTTTTATTTTTATAATAATGATAATTCTATAAATCTAAATCAATTGATAAAGTTCTAGAACTAATTAAATCTTTTAATTTTGAAACTAGCTCATTAATTCTTATATCATTATATTGTTTACCATTTCTATCTCTAATAGATACAGTTCCGTTTTCTTGCTCTTTCTCTCCAACAATAATTGAGTAAGGAACTTTTCTTAAAGTTGCATTTCTTATCCTCTTATTCATTGTTTCAGAAGAGAAATCTTTTTCAACTCTCATATTGCCAATAATTGTTTTAGCATCACTGTTAACTAATTCTTTAACTATTTTATTAGCACAATCTTCAAATTTTTCTGATACAGGAATTACACAAGCTTGAACAGGAGCCATCCATAGAGGGAATTTACCTTCGCAATTCTCAATTAAGATACCCATGAATCTCTCTATTGATCCGAAAAGAGCTCTGTGTAGCATTATAGGTCTATGCTTTTGTCCATCTTCACCTATATATGTTAAGTCAAATCTTTCAGGTAGTTGCATATCTAGCTGAATTGTCCCTAGTTGCCATTGTCTTCCAATCGCATCTTTTACATCAAAGTCAATTTTTGGACCATAGAATGCTCCGTCGCCTTCGTTTAGTTCGTAACTAACTCCAGCTTCTTTCAGAGCAGATTCTAATCCTGCCTCAGCTAAATCCCAGATTTTTTCATCTCCAATTCTTACTTCAGGTCTTGTTGATAATTTCATTTGAAACTCTTTAAATTCAAACATTGAAAGAATGTCTTTAACTTGCTCCATTAGTAAAATTATTTCACTTGTTAGTTGCTCTTTTGTACAGAAAATATGAGCATCATCTTGAGTAAATTCTCTAACACGGAATAAACCATGTAAAGCCCCAGAGTGTTCATATCTATTAACTTGTCCAAATTCTGCTACTCTTAAAGGTAAATCTTTATATGAGCGAATATCACTACCGTACCATAGCATTCCCCCTGGGCAATTCATAGGCTTTATACAAAATTGAGAACCATCTTCCATTTCTCCAGAGAAATTATTTTCTCCATATTTTTGCCAATGACCAGATCTTTCCCAAAGAACACGGTTCATAACTCTTGGAGTCGCGATTTCTATATATCCACTTCCTAAAAGTTTTTCTCTTAAGCTTTCTACCATAGATCTGAAGACAAAGAATCCTTTTGGATGGAAGAATGGATGACCAGGAGCATACTCTGGTTCGAAATGGAATAAGTCCATTGCTTTACCTATTTTTCTGTGATCTCTTTTTTCAGCTTCTTCTCTTAATTTATAGAAATTTGCTAATTCTTCTTCTGTTTCAAAAGCTACTGCATAAATTCTTTGTAGCATTTTATTATCAGAGTTTCCTCTCCAATATGCTCCAGCAACTTTATCCAGTTTAAAGGAGTTTCTAGGTAGCTCTTTTGATGTTTCTACATGAGGTCCTTTACATAAATCTGTAAAGTCTCTGAAGTGATAAACATTAACTTCATTGCCTTCAATTCCTTCAATAAGTTCTAATTTATAAGGTTCGTTTGCGAAAAACTCTCTTGCTTTTTCTTTATCCCAAATCTCATGAATAAATCTTCCGTTTGATTTGATTAGCTTTTTCATTTCTTTTTCAATTGCGGCGAAATCCTCTTCAGAAAAAGCATGTTCATCACAATCAAAATCATAGTAGAAACCATTATCAATTGATGGTCCAATTGCTACTTTAACTGATGGGTGTAGTTTCTTTACAGCAGCAGCCATTATATGAGATAATGAGTGTCTGATTATTTCAATTTTTTCCATTTTTACCTTTCTAGTCATCAAGTCTTATATATTAAAATTAAATGACTTTTCTCTTTTTTATTTATACTTCTCTATAGCAGAAAAGTTTGATTTTGTCTAAATTTTTTTGAATTTTTTGTAGCACGATATAACCCTTAAAGGGTTGTAGTAGTTCTAGTAGTAGTTTTTTGTGCTATATATATCATAATGACTATTTTATATCATAGCATATTTCTAAAATCAAGTTTTTTTTAATTATAAGTAAATCAATCTTTTTAGTTGCAAGTTGTTATTAAATTTGCTACAAAAAAACAATAGATAATATTAAAGATTTGGAGAAATATATGCCTGAGAATAAGAATAAATCTAAAACAAAAAGAACAAAGACAATAAAAAAAGAAATACCAACTCCAAAGTTAGATAATAATAAAACAAATGTTGTGCCAATAATTTTATCAATTGTGATTTCTTCTTTAATTTCAATCGGTATAGTTATAAGTACTCCTTTTTGGATGAATGATTTAATCCCGGTTGAAAAACAGCCAGGGTTTCTGAGAAAAGCTATGATGCCAGTTACTAATGTTAAGGTTATAAAAACAAAACCTTTGCCAAATGACTTAGATAAATTGTTTGATGCTGCGGATAAGCATATGAAAGAAGAAATGGTAGAGTTTAAATCTACAGTTAATGAAGATATTAAAGCTCAAAATAATCAATTAAAATCTTTAGAATCTAAAATTGAAAGAGTTGAAGAAGTTTCTAAAAATGTTAAGAGTAATATCAATGAAGAAGTTTTAAAAAATAAATTATTTTTAGTTTCTTTTTATAATATGTATGATAAAGCTATGTCTGGTAAAAACTATTCTATAGAGCTAGATTTATTGAAATTAACAATGGATGAAAGTTTGAAAAAAGATTTCTCTTGGGTTGAGGCTTATCAGGCAAGACCTCCAAGGAACTTGAATGCAATAGCTTTGTATGTTGAAGAGAAATACTCAGATATCGTTATAGAAAATATAAATAAAGTAGAGACTGGATTTAAAAATAAACTTTATATTTCTTTCAATAGAATGTTTAAAGTTAGGACTCCTTTGAAAAAACTTGATAAAGGTAGCTTGAAATACAATTTAACAGGATTTATTAATTCTGCTAAATCAGGTAATGTTTGTGGCTCAATGAGATTTTCTAATCTTCTTTTAAAGCAATCAGATTGGTTCAAAACTAATGTTGCTAATGAAATGGAAGCTAGATATAGAGTAAATAAGCAGCTGCAATCTATAAAAGCAAAAATCGAGAAAGATGTTTATATAGAAGAAGTTAAAAAAGAAGAACCGATTATGGATGTCGAAATTCTTGTAGAAGAACCAAATTTAACAATATAAAGAGAAGGTATAATTAAATGAAAAAGACTCTTATTTTTATCGCTCAAATCATTTTAGTTTTAATAACTGTAATGTTTTTGATTAATCATCAAGAAACAATTAGTATAACTGTGAATGATTATACTTTAGAAACAAATACAACTTATTTTGCTGTTTATCTATTTATTTTTATGGCAACATTCTCTATTGTTATGAAAACATTAGAGGCTTTTGTTTATGCTCCTAAAAATATCAAAAAGAAAATAGATTATAAAAATAAGCTAGCTGGTCTTGAGGCCATAATAAATGGTTTATTCGCTTTGTCAGTTGAAAATAATAAGCTTGCAATTAAAGAAACAAAAATTGCTAATAAAAAGATACCAAATCATGTAATGGTTCACTTCTTGTCAGCTAAGTCTTTCATGCTTGAGCATTTGTATGAAAAAGCTAAAAAAGAATACGGTAAAATAATAAAAGATGGGAAATATAGAGGTTTAGGGTTTAATGGGCTTATAGAGATTGCTTTATTAGAAACTAATGATGATGATGTTTATAGTTTGTCAAAACAGGCAGTAATGCTGGACTCTAAAAATTCCTATGCTTTATTAAATCTAATTGATTGTCAAATTGATAGGAATAAAATTGCAGAAGCAAAGGACAATCTTAAAAAAGCATCTAAATTAAAAGGAGTTAACAAAGAAAATATGAAGTATAAACTTGCAGAGCTTGCTTATGTTAATTCTATTGATATGCAAGATAAGAACTTGTTTGAAAAAGCTATTAAAGAAATATCTCCATATTATGATTTGGATCCAGATTATTTAGATTTATATATAAATCTTTTAATTGCAAATGGACAAGTAAGAAAAGCTAAAAATGCAGTGAAAAAAGAATGGAAAAAGAACCCTTATAATAATATAGCTCATTTATGGGCGAAATTATCTCCTTCGGAGGATATAAAGAAAGTCGCTCATTTAAAAGAACTGTTAAAAGACTGGAAAGATTCTCATATAGCTTTTGAGCTTATTGCTAAAGCTTGTATTGATGTTGAGATGTGGGGCGAAGCAAAATTATATTTAGAGAAAGCTATTGAATCAGAGGAAAAATTAGGTCATTATTTGTTGATGGCAAAGGTTGAAAAGATTGGATTTAAGAATGCAGACAAGCATGATTTTTGGCTTAGCAAACTAGAGAGGAGAATGCTATAATGTTTAATAAATTAAAAAGATATTTAGGGGCTGGTATATTAATTACAGCACCAATTGGTATAACACTTTATTTAGCTTGGTTGGTAATTGATGGGGTTGATAATACCGTGGCTGAGTTAATTCCAGAAAGTTATATGCCTAAATATTCAGTTCCTGGTTTAGGGTTTTTGTTGGTAATTGCTCTTTTAATAGTTATAGGAGCAACAACAGCTGGATATGTTGGAAAATTCTTCACAAAAACTAGTGAGGCTATAATGGAAAAGACACCTGTTCTTAATTCTATATATAATACTTTAAAGCAAATATTTGATACAGTGTTTTCTAAAAAAGGGAACTCTTTTAAAGAGGTTGTTTTGGTAGAGTACCCTATAAAAGGAATGTGGGCAATGGCTTTTGTAACTAGTGATAGCACAGGAGAAATAAAAGATAAGCTTCCTGAAGATGAATTTGTTAACTTGTTCTTACCTACAACACCGAATCCAACATCTGGTTTTTTACTTTTTGTTCCTAGAAAATCAACTAAAAGAATGGATATGACAGTAGAAGAAGCTATGAAGCTTTTAATATCTGCGGGAATTATGACTCCAATGTCTAATAAAGAAAAGTTAGAGGCAAAGCTTTTGGCTGAGAAGAAAAAGTTAGCGAAAAAATCAAAAAAGCCAAAATTAAAAAAACCTATTATAAAGAAGAAAACACCTAAAAAGAAATAATATGACAGAAAAGAAAAAATTATATTTAGTGGATGGCTCTGGTTTTATTTTCAGAGCTTTTCATGCTACACCTGTATCTCTTACTAGAAGTGATGGAACTCCTATAAATGCTGTTATGGGCTTTTGTAATATGCTATTTAAGTTGGTGCAAGAGAATAATGACTCTAAAATTGTTGTGGTTTTTGATGCTGCTCGTAAAAACTTTCGTAATGACATATATGCGGATTATAAAGCAAATAGAGGAGCTACACCTGAAGAGTTAGTGCCTCAGTTTCCTATAATTAGAGAGGCTGTTGATGCATTTAATATTCCTCATGTGGAAATGGAAGGTTATGAAGCAGATGATTTGATAGCTACTTATTCAAAAGAAGCTTCAAAACAAGGAATAGAAACTGTCATTGTGTCTTCTGATAAAGATTTAATGCAATTGGTGGGCGATGGTGTTTATATGTTTGATAGTATGAAATCAAAGACCATTAAAGAAGAGCAGGTTTTTGAAAAATTTGGAGTTACACCAGATAAAGTTATTGATGTTCAGGCTTTGGCTGGAGATTCATCAGATAATGTTCCAGGTGTTGAGGGGATAGGTGTAAAGACGGGTGCTCAGTTAATTAATGAATATGGAAGCCTTGAAAATCTATTGGATAGAGCTTCAGAAATTAAACAAAATAAAAGAAGAGAAAAATTAATAAGAGACAGTGAACTTGCCAAAATATCAAAACAGTTAGTTACTCTTAAAGTAGATGTTCCCGTAGAAAAAAGTTTAGATGATTTAAAACAAGAAAAAATAGATTTAGAAAAACTAGTTTCTTTTATGGAAGCTCAAAGTTTAAGAAATTTAATAACAAGAGTAAAGAACTACTATTCTGCTTCAATTGATGACTCTGTTGGAGAGAGTTTTACAAAAAAAGAAATAAAAAAAGATTATAAATTAATTCAAGACAAAAAAGATTTTTCTGTTTTAGTAAAAGAAATTAAAGATAACGGTTTAGTTGCGGTTGATACAGAAACAGATTCTTTAGTTCCTTCTACATGTAAGTTAATAGGTATATCTTTTGCTACAGAAGAAGGTAAAGGGTATTATTTGCCTTTAGGTCATAAGGGGAAAGAAGAGGTTGTAGATTTATTTGTAGGGGCTGGTGCTTCAGAAGTACAGCAACTCTCAATAAATGATATTGAGCCAGAGTTAAAAGCAATTTTAGAAGATGAAAGTATCTTAAAAGTAGGGCATAATTTGAAGTATGATTATCAAGTTTTAAAGCAGTACAATATAGCTTTATATCCTGTTGATGATACTATGCTTATGTCTTATTTATTAGATGGCTCAAAGCATGGGCACTCTTTAGATGAGCTTAGTGAGTTGTATTTAAATCATGAAAATGTAAAGTATTCTAATGTTGTTGCTAAAGGTGAAGATTTCTCTAGTGTTGATTTGGAAAAAGCCTGTGAATATGCAAGTGAAGATGCTGATATGTGCTTAAGAATCTATAATATCCTTAAGCCTAGAATGATAAAAGAAAAAGTTAATAGTATTTATCAAAAAGTCGAAAGACCTTTAATTCCTGTGATTGCTGATATGGAATATCAAGGGGTTTCAGTTGATACAAAAGCTCTTAATAATTTAAGTGTGCTTTTCGAAAAAGAGCTGTATAAGCTAACTAAAGAGATTTATTCTCTAGCTGGTGAAGAGTTTAATATAGCTTCTCCTGCACAGTTATCAGGTATTCTGTTTGAGAAAATGGGAATAGTAGGCGGGAAGAAAACAAAGACAGGTAAATACTCAACTAATAGCTCAATATTAGAGCCTCTTTCAAGTGAAAACCCTATAGTAGAGAAGGTTTTGAAATATAGAAAATATGCTAAGCTTGATAGTACTTATGCCAAAGCTTTACCGAAACAGATTCAAGCTAAAACTGGTAAAATACACACTTCTTATGCTATGACTGGTACAAATACAGGAAGGTTGTCTTCAAGTAATCCTAATTTGCAAAATATTCCTGCAAAAGATGAACTTGGTAGAGAAATAAGAAGAAGTTTTATTGCTAGTAAAGGTAATATATTAGTGGCTGCAGACTATTCTCAAATTGAGTTAAGATTGGTCGCAGAAATGTCAAATTGTAAAGCAATGAAAGATGCTTTTAATAAAGGTGAAGATATTCATAAAAAGACAGCATCTTTAGTTTTTGGTGTCCCAGAGGATGATGTTACAAGTGATTTGAGGTATAAGGCTAAAGCAATTAATTTTGGGATTATATATGGTATATCTGCTCATGGGCTTTCTGTTAATTTAGGTTGCTCAAGGTCAGATGCAAAAAAATATATAGATTCTTATTTAGAGAAGTATAAAGAGATAAAAGATTATATGGACTCTCAAATAGAATTTGCAAAAGCAAATGGTTTTGTTAAAACTATGTTTGGTAGAAAGATTTATACTCCGACTATTAATGATAGCAATAAAATGAGTCAAAATTTTGCAATAAGGCAGGCTATGAATGCTCCAATACAAGGAACAGGAGCAGACATAATTAAATTAGCTATGATTAAAGTAAAAGATAAATTTGATGAGATTGGTTTACAAAGTAAAATGGTTTTACAAGTTCATGATGAGCTAATAGTTGATGCTTTAATGAGTGAGAAAGATCAGGTTAAAGAGCTTCTTAAAAGCATTATGGAGAGTGCGGTGGATTTAAGTGTGGAAATGGTTGCTGAACCAACAGAATCTATAACTTGGGAAAAATAAATTTTAATTCAACTTTTAATTAATAAGATGTTTTTATACAAATGCCTTTGAGGTTTGTTTTCTAGATTTCTAATCTTTTATTTGGGATGAATATAATTCTTGCAAAAAAAAGATATTTGTGTTATCTTGTCCTCCTGAAAATTAAAGGAGAAAAAAGAAAATGAAAATGTCAATGTTATTTACAAAAACGACTAAAGATGCTCCAAAAGATGCTGTGATTAAAAGTCATCAGCTATTATTGAGAGCAGGTTTTATTAAACAAACTTCAGCGGGTATTTATTCTCTTTTACCCCCTGCTTATAAAGTATATAAAAAAATTGTTGATATTATTCAAGAAGAATGGGAAAAAGTTGGAGCTCAAGAGGTTCTGGCAGCTTTAGCAACTCCAGCAGAATTGTGGAAAAGATCAAACAGATATGATAATATAGCAGAAGAATTATTAAAGTTTAAAGATAGAAAAAACTCTGATATGATTTTAGCTATGACTCATGAAGAAACAATCGTTCACATGATGGAAGATTTTGCAAAATCATATAAAGATTACCCATTTACAATACATCAAATTTCAAGAAAATTCAGAGATGAAGCTAGACCAAGAGCAGGTCTTATAAGAGTAAGAGAATTTACAATGTCGGATGCTTACTCTTTCCATACATCTCAAGATGACTTAAATGAAAAGTATGAAGTTTATAAAGATGTTTATAAAAAGATTTTTGAAAGAGTGGGTGTTTCAGAAGTTATAGCAATTCAAGCTGATAACGGTATTATGGGTGGAGATGTATCTCATGAGTATATGCTTTTAACTCCATGTGGAGAGGATAAACTTGTGATTTGTCCTTCTTGTGACTTTAAAGCAAATCAAGAAGTACTAGAAGATGAAACTTCTACAAAATGTCCAAAATGTGGAGCTCCGATATCTTTTGCTAATGGTATAGAAGTTGGTAACATTTTCCAATTAGGCACAAAATATACAAAATCTATGAATGTTTGTTACCTTGATAAAGAAGGTAAAACACAGTATCCAGTTATGGGTTGTTACGGTATTGGTATTGATAGATTGATAGCTTCTATTGCTGAAGTAAGATCTGATGAAAAAGGTCTTTGCTGGCCAGTATCAATTGCACCTTGGCATGTTATGATAACTTCAATTTTACCAGATAAAAATGAAGAAGTGAAAGCAAAATCTGATGAGGTGTATGAGACTCTTAAGAAAGCTGGAGTTGAAGTTCTTTATGATGATAGAAATAGTAGAGCAGGGCAAAAATTCAGTGATGCTGAATTGTTAGGTGTTCCTCTGCAAATAATTATATCTCCAAAGAATATAGAGGGTAAGGCTCTTGAAGTTAGAGTAAGAGAAACAGGCGATTCTAAATTTATTAATTATGATGAGCTTTTAGAAACAGTGAATAGATTCATTGAAGTTAATATGTAAATATGGAAAAGCAAAAAAGAGATATTCTTTCTAAGGAATTAAAGAACAAATCCGAACTTATTCGGTTTGTTCTTGGTCCTGAGAACAAAATTTTTGCAGATTTAAATGAAAAACTTCCTGGAAGAGGGATTTGGTTACAAGCAAGCAAAGAAGCTTTAGATATCGCAATTGAAAAAAGATTATTTAATAAAGCTTGTAAGGTAGATTGCAATATAGATAAAGATTTTCCTCAAAAAGTTACAGAACTTCTAAAAAAGAAAGTTCTAGACTATATTTCTATATCAAAAAAAACAGGAAATTTAACTATAGGTTTTGAAAAAGTTGCAGAGGTTTGTAAAAAGCAATCTCCAAAGATATTTATAATTGCTTCTGATAGTGGAGCAGATGGAAAGAGTAAGTTTCATAAGTATATATCAAGTGAAGATATCGTTTTAATTGACAGTTTTAAAGCTATTGAACTACAAGAAATTTTAGGTCAAGAAAGTCTTGTGGTTTATGGTTGTGTTAAGAAGAGCTCTATTGCTGATAACATTATTATTAATTATAATAAAATGAAAGATTTTTTATAAATATATATTTGTTTTTTCGCCGTTTTTATGATATAATTCTTCTATTAATTATTATTGAAATAAAAAATAGGAGAAAACTATATTATGAGCTTTAAGAAGGATCTTGAAAGAATAGCAACACAAAGATTGTTGAGAAAGTTTAAAATAGCAAATTATTTTATGAGTCTATCTGATTTGCAAAAAATTGCTGGAGATTATGGTAAAACTAATACTGGTATTGCTGTGGCTAGATATACTAGAGTAATAGATATTTTGTCAAAGTCTAATGATTCATATTTTGGAAGCGATGCAATCTCATCAGATGAAAAGGAATTTATAACTGATAATATTGATTTAGTGAATGAAATTTCAGAAGATATAGCTGACCATAGTTATAATGCTTTGGATTTGTGTAGATCTCTTTCAGGAATGGAGTTTGATTTTAATAACAATGAACAAATAGTAAAAAATCTTTATAAAAGTATAAATAAAAAAGATGTATTCAGTTTTGTTGATATTCTTGATAAAAGCGGAGTTGTTATTTCTGAAGACTTGTCTAAAAATATTGTTACAGAATACAACGATGATTTTTATAGATCAACTTTAAAAGAAGTTATTTCAGATATGAATAGAAAAAATTCAAGAGTTAAAATGAAAGTTTCTCATGAACAATGGCCAGAATTAACTTGTCAATAAGGTAATAAACATGAATAAATATAATGATTTTTTTAGGAAGTATAGTCTATTAGTTTTTTTAGGAAAGGGATATTTGGGAGATGGAGGAAACTTTTGCATATTTGAAAATATAGACAATTATAGTAATTATTATAATGATAATAAAGAAAAAAATAATGATTATTTTAAAAAATATAAATATATTATAAATAATATTTTAGATGATTTTGATATGTCAACTTCATGTAGTAAATTTATTTCAAATTGTGAAAAAACTAAAAATCTTTATAAAGATATTAATTTAAGTATTCCTCTTTTTTTGAGTTTATTGGCAGATTCTGGTTTTGATTTTGAGGAAAATACAGATATTTCATTAAGATTTATACATGGTGCAGAAAATAAAGAAGAATTAGATTTTATAATAGATAGGTTTCAAGATTGCAAAGTAGAAATATCTGCTAATATTGAAGATGAAATTTTAAAAAAAGCGGAATTTTTAGAGAGAGAAAGAATGAAAGAAAAATTATTTAGGATAAAAATAGGAAAAAGACCTCAAGTTTTTCTTGAAAGAAGGGGAATGAAGAAAATATTTAATTTTTTAAAATGAATATATTTTTTATTTGCTTATTTTATATATGATATATATAATGAGTTTTATGAAAAGAATAATAGCAATATCTTTAATTTTTAGTATGATATCATTATCTGCTTTTTCTTATGAGAAAGCAGATTTAAAAAAAGTTCAACAAGAAATATCAAAACATAAAAAGATTTCAAGCTCTTTAGCAAAAGAAGTTAAAAGTGCAGATAAAGCTCTAAAAGATATTCAGTCAAAATCCATAAAACTTGCTAATTCTTTACAAAAAAATGAAAAGGGCATTAGTAAAATAAAAGAAGATTTAAAAGATTTGTCTGCTTCAATAAATATAAAAGAAATGCAGTTAGATAGAAACGAAAAAAATTCTAGGGCTATATTGTCCTCAATAAGAAGGATTTCATCTTTACCTACAGATGGTTTTGTCATAGCATCAGATGATCCTCAAAGAATTATTAATACAAGAGTTCTCTTAAACAGTATTTTACCTAAATTGATTAATCAAGCAAAAAGGTTAAATGATGATATAAAAGATATTGAGAGTTCTAAGTTAGATGTTTTATCTAAACAAAAGCAAATGAAGGAGCTGAGTATCTCTAAAGAAAAAGAAATGGCAGAGATAAAATCTTTATTAAAAAAGAAAAAACAGTTGAAATCAAAATTAACTAATAAACAAAAAAGAGAACGACAAGAGTTGAATAAATTAGCTAAAAGAGCATCTTCGATTAAAGATTTTATTAAAAAATTACAACAAAGAAAAATAACAGCAAAGCCATCAACTAAGCCTTCTAAAAAGGTAACAAAAAAGAAGCAAGAGGCTATAAAGTTTTCTGGTAAAAAAGGTAATATGCCTATAGCGGGTAAAATTGTTTTGGGTTATGGAAAGAAGAATGCTCAAAAAGTTACTAATTATGGTTGGGAAATGAAAGGTAATAAGAATGGTTTAGTTACTTGTCCTATAAAAGGAGAGGTGTTATATTCTGGAGAATTTGGCAGTTATGATAATATAGTTGTTTTTGATAATGGAAATGGTTATAATTTATTGTTGGCTGGTATGGGTAAGGTTGGAGTCAATGTTGGAGATAAAGTTGCTTCAGGAGAACCTGTAGGGTTTTTAAAATCTACAAGATTATATGTAGAGTTAAGACAGAATGGAAAATTAATTAATCCGAAAAGAGTTATTAAATGAGAAAATTAAACAAAGCTATATTTACTATCGGAGGATTAACAATGTTAAGTCGAGTTGTAGGGCTTTTCAGAGATCTGCTTATAGCAAGTGTCTTGGGAGCAGGACCCGTAGCGGATGCTTTTTTTGTTGCTTTGAAGACTCCAAACTTATTCCGTAGGTTCTCAGCAGAGGGTGCTTTTTCTGCAGCTTTTGTTCCTGTGTTTTCCTCTCTTTTGACTAAAGATAAGAAAAAAGCTGAAGACTTTTCTAATAAGGTTTTAGCGATGATGGTTTCATTCTTGGTTCCATTTTGTGGACTTATGATATTGATAATGCCATGGTTTATATATTTAATTGCTCCTGGGTTTATTGGAGATTCTGCTAGATTCGATATAGCAGTAAATTTATCAAGAATTACTTTCCCATTTCTACTGTTTACTTCTTTAGTTGCTATGATTGGAGGCATGTTAAACTCAGTTGGTAAATATGCTCCATTTGCAGGAGCTCCAATAATATTTAACATTTGTTTAATTGTCTCTTTATTGTTACCTAATATGTTTTCAAGTATATCATATCAAATGGCTATGGCTATAACCATTTCAGGATTATTGCAACTTATATTAATGTTATTTGCTTTAAGAAGAACAGAGCTAAAAGTTAAGCTTTCAAAGCCAAAAGTTGATAAGCAAGAAAAGAAATTTTTGAAACTTATGGGGAATGGTATAATTGGTTCAGGCATTGTGCAAATTAATATATTTGTCGGTACTCTGCTTGCTTCTCTGCTTCCAGCTGGTGCCATCTCATATCTTTATTATGCTGATAGACTTAATCAACTCCCAGTTGGTGTTATAGGAGTAGCAATAGGAACTGCAACTTTGCCAATGTTATCAAAGGCGATTGCAAATAACAATAAGAAAGAAAAGGTTGAGTTATTTAATAAATCTATAGTTATAGGGCTTTTCTTCTCAATATTTAGTGCAGTAGCATTTTTTGTTATGTCTGAGCCTCTTATAGATATTATATTCAATAGAGGTAAATTCACAGATGCTGATGTTATAGCTTGTTCAAATATACTAAAAGCATATGTAGTAGGTCTTCCTGCATATATCTTAATAAAGATTTTATCAAATGTATTTTTTGCTTCTCATGATACGAAAACTCCAATGATAACTTCCTCTTTATCGGCTCTATATAATATAATTTTTGCAATAATTTTATTGAAACCATTTGGCTATGTCGGAATAGCTGCAGCATCTGCTATATCATCGTGGATTAATGTGTTTATGCTTTATTCAAAACAAAATATAGAAATATTACCTTCAACTAAAAAGAAAATAGCAGATTTAATAATGATAGCGATTGCAATGGGTGCGATTCTTAGATTCGGAAGTGAGCTTTTGTCTGAATTTTTAGATTCGTCTTGTTCTTTAACACAATTTATATTTCTTGCAATTATTTTATTTATCGGAGGGTCTTTTGTAATTTTATTATCTTTTATTCAAGGTATTTGGGATATAAAATCTTTCCTTAAGTTTTTTAAAAAAACTAACTAGAAAACCTTGACAAAAATCTATAGCTGTTATACAAAGTGCATTCTTTTTTTAAACGATAACAAACAAAGAGGATAAAAAATGACAACAGCTAGATTTAGCAGTAAAGATGGAGAAAATAGAATTAGCACAGATAGAGGTATCTGTAGTTTCTCTAGTGAAGATGAACATGCAGTTAAGTTTAAAGAGAACTTATATAAGGCAATAAGAGATCCAAACTTTGACCCAGATGAATTTATAGATAGATTGTTAGCTTAATATATAAGCCTTGACAATTTAATTAATACAAGCTACCTATGAACTAGGTAGTTTTTATTTTTAGGAGATTTTATGAAGGTAGCTATTATATCAGATGTTCATGATAAATTATCAAACTTGAAACAAGTTATAAATGAAATAAATTTAATGGGTATAAAGCATATTATTTGTTGTGGAGATCTTTGTTCTCCTTTTACGGCAAGACTCTTGGGTGAAAAGTTTAAAGGAGATGTCTATGCAGTGTTTGGTAATATAGCTGATAGAGAAAGAACTCCACATGTTGGAAAAGAGTTTCTCAATTTCCATCACTTAGGAGATTATGGACAATTAACTTTAGGCGGAAAAAAGATATTTTTTGTTCACTATCCAGAAATTGCAGAGGCTAAGGCTAAAGAAGGAAAGTATGATTTTGTGTTTCATGGTCATACTCATAAGAAAATAGCAAGAAAAGTTAATGATTGCCTCCTTTTAAATCCTGGTGAAATCTATGGTCTAAGATATCCTCCTTCTTATGCTATTGTAGATTTAGAAACTTATGAATACGATTTTATACAGGTGTAAAATTTGACAATTATATATTTTTAATATATACTTCCATCATTATGGAAAATATAAAGTTAAATTCAGTCGTCGTGCGAGTTATAGACCCGTCTCTTTAGGTAAGAGTCGGGTAATAGAAGTATGAAAACCGCTTCAAATTATTAAAAAAAATCAAATAAACAAATAATGTATAAAAAGAAAGGGCATAATAATATGCTTAATGAAAAGAATTACGATCATTTAATAAATGAAGAAGAAATGAATAAATTATGGGTAGAAAAAGAAATATATAAGTTTGATCCGACATCAAATAACGAAGTTTTTTCAGTTGATACACCTCCACCATATGCATCTGCATCTCATATGCATGTTGGGCATGCAATGAGTTATTCTCAAGCAGAGTTTATTGTTAGATATCAAAGAATGATGGGGAAGAGTGTTTACTATCCAGTAGGGTTTGATGATAATGGATTGCCAACAGAAAGACATGTTGAAAAAGTTCATAATATTAATAAAAATAAGACTACAAGACCAGATTTTAGGAAGTTGTGTTTAGAAGAAACTCAAAATGTTATTGGAACATATAGAAACCTATTTTCATCTCTAGGTTTATCTGTGGATTGGAATCTTCAATACTCAACTATTGATGAACATTGTCAAAAAACAGCACAAAAATCTTTCTTAGATTTATATAATAAAAATATGATTTATCGTTCTGATGATCCAGTGCTTTGGGATACTCATTTTCAAACGGCTTTGGCTCAAGCTGATTTAGAGACTCTATCAAGAAAAGGAAAAATGTACGATATTCCTTTCAAAGGAGAAGATGGCTCTGATTTAATTATATCAACAACAAGACCAGAATTTTTACCAGCTTGTGTAGGGCTATACTGTAATCCTGATGATGAGAGATATACTTCTCTAGTTGGGAAAACTGCTATTGTTCCAATATTTGGTCATGAAGTTCCAATTAAAACTTCAGATGAAGTTGCTATGGATTTTGGGACAGGGCTAATGATGGTTTGTACATTCGGAGATAACGAAGATGTTATGAAATGGAAATTGGATAATCTTGATTTAAGAATTGCAATTACTCCAAATGGTAGAATGTCAGATATCTGTGGAGATTATGCAGGGCTACCAATTGTAGAGGCTCGTTCTAAGATTGTTAAAGATTTAAAAGCAGAAGGTTTGATTTTAGATGAAAAAGTTATTGATCAAAATATCTCAATAGCGGAAAGATCTCAAACTCCTGTTGAGTTCATAATGGAACCACAATGGTTTATTAAAACTCTAGATTTAAAAGATGATTTATTAAAAAGAGGCGATGAAATTAATTGGTATCCAACATTTATGAAGTCAAGATATGTTGATTGGGTAAATAATCTAAAATTTGACTGGAATATTTCTAGACAAAGATTCTATGGAGTTCCTTTCCCAGTTTGGTATTGTGAAGATTGTGGTGAGATCATTATCGCACCAGAAGAGAATATGCCAGTTGATCCAACAAATGACAAATGTCATCTAGATGAATGCCCTAAGTGTAAGAGCAAGAATTTAAAAGGTGAAACAGATGTTATGGATACTTGGATGACATCATCTCTTACACCTCTTGTTGCTAATAACTGGGCTGGTTCAAGTGCATGGGAAGGAAAAAACACTACTCATCCTATGACAGTTAGGGTTCAGGCTCATGATATTATTAGAACATGGCTATTTTATACAGTGTTAAAATCTCATATACATAAGGATAGTCTTCCATGGAAAGATGTTATGATTTCTGGATTTGGAGAAAATGAACAAGGTAAAAAAATCTCTAAAAGAACATTAGAAAAAGCTACTGATAATAATGGCTATAATAGATATGTTCCAGAAAATGTTATGGAGAAATACGGTGCCGATGCTCTGAGATACTGGGCAGCTGGTTCTCATCTTGGGCAGAATATGAAGTATAATGAAAAAGATGTTAAAGCAGGGAGGAAAGTTGTTGTTAAGCTATTTAATGCATCAAAATTTGTTTTAATGCAGCTTGAAGGTATGGATGTAAATAAAATTAATATGCCTGTTGCAGAAAGAACAGTTGAAGATCGTTGGGTTATTTCAGAACTAAATAAAGTGGCTAAAAGAGCAAATGAATGTTTAGCGAAATATGATTATGCTGGTGCTAAAGATGCTATTGATAAGTTTTTCTGGATGACTTTCTGTGATACATATCTAGAACTAGTTAAAGATAGATTCTGGAGTAAAGAAAAATACTCTGATGAATTAAGAGAGTCTGCTGCTATAACTTTATGGGAAACTTTAAGAGATGTTATTGGTATGTTTGCTCCGTTTATTCCTTTTGTAACAGAAATGTTATATCAAGAAATATTTAGAGAAGGCGAAGGTAAAGATTCTATTCATATTACTTCTTATCCTCAATACTGTGAATATAAAGAAACTGATGTAAGTGAAATGGCAGTTGTTCTTGGAGTTCTTAAAGCTGTTAGAGCATGTAGGACAGAAAATCAAATTGGTCAAGGTAAGCATCTTGCATATTTAAGATTGGATGTTGAAAATGTTAATGATAAAATCGTTGAGATACTTAAAAAGTATAAGCTATCATTAATGGCTGTTTCAAGAGCTCAGGCAATTGAGTTCGGAAAGGCAGATTTTGAGACTTCGGAAGTGGAAGGTTTAAAAATCAGTATCCAAATAAAAGAATAGATTTTAATTAAATTTTATTTTTACAAAAAAGCCCCCTCAAGTACTACTATGTACTACACGGGGGCTTTTTCATAATCTAAAATTTTTTAAAATCTATTCTTTACATTATTCTCTCTTCATTCTGAACAAAGTGAAGAATCTTTTCATGCCTGTGGAATCTTAATTTACATCCAGTAACACAATTAGATTCTTCTTCGCTCTGCTCATCAGAATGACGGTCTGGGGGAATGATATTGTCATTCTGAACAAAGTGAAGAATCTTTTCATGCCTGTGGAATTTTAATTTACATCCTGCATCACAATGAGATTCTTCTTCGCTCTGCTCATCAGAATGACTGGCTGAGGAATGATATTGTCATTCTGAGTGTAACGAAGAATCTTTTCATGCCTATGGAGTCTTAATTAATATCCAGTAACACAATGAGATTCTTCTTCGCTCCGCTCATAAGAATGACCGGCTGGGGAAAATGGTAATGTCATTTTGAGCGACTGGAAGGAGTCGAAAAATCTTTTCGTGCCTTCGAATGTGAATTAAATCCCTAAATTTTTTTATCTCATATTCCTCTTTTATATTGAAAAAATAGATAATATGTTTTATAAAATACTAAACTAAACTTTACAGGAGAAGATTGAATGAAAGAACACAAGATGTCAATCAGAGTTTATTTCGAAGACACTGATGCTCAAAATGTTGTTTACTATGCTAATTATTTAAAATTTGCAGAAAGAGGTAGGACAGAATTTTTAAGAGAAATAGATTATGCTCATGGTAAAATATTCCACGACTCAAAGCATGGTTTTGTTGCAAGACACTGTGAAGTTGATTATAAGGCTCCTGCTAAAATTGATGATTTAATTGATGTTTATACTTCTATTACAGAAGTAAGAAATACATCTGTAGTTATGCATCAAAGGATTTGCAAAGGAGATCAAGAGTTAGTTACTGTAAAAATAGTTTTAGTTTACATAAATGATAAGTTCAAGCCTTCAAGGTTGCCAAAAGATCTTACAGATAAAATATAAAAGGAGTTAATTATGTCGTTATATGATATGTTTATGAATTCAGATTTAGTTACAAAGATTGTTTTGATTTCTTTGTTAATTGCATCTCTATGGAGTTGGGCTATAATATTTGAAAAGTTAAGTACATTCAATTTTTTGAAAACAAAAGCAGATGATTTTGAAGAAGAGTTTTGGTCAGGAAAACCTATAGATGATATCTATGATAGTGTTTCTGGTGCTCCAAGCGATCCTATGAGAGCTATTTTTGCTACTGGTATGAAAGAGTGGATGTCTGCAAAAAAGAAGAATTCTCATTCAAAAGATATTATTTCAACAATTGATAGAGTTATGTCAGTTACTCTGGCTAGAGAAATGACAAGAATTGAGAAGAACTTAATGTTTTTAGCTAGCACCTCTTCAGTTGCTCCTTTTTTAGGTCTTTTCGGAACTGTATGGGGAATTATGAATGCTTTCTCTGCTATCGCTAATTCAAAAAATACTTCTTTAGCAGTCGTTGCACCGGGTATATCAGAAGCTCTTTTTACAACAGCTCTAGGGCTTATCGCTGCTATTCCAGCGACTCTTGCTTATAATAAGTTTTCAACAGATTTATCAAGATATGCAGAAAGATTAGAGAATTTTGCTCACGAACTATCAGCAATTCTATCAAGACACACTAAGTAAAGAGAAAAATTATGATTAAAAATAAACATAAAAGAAAATCTTATATACCAATGGCTCAAATCAATATGACTCCATTGGTGGATGTGGTTTTTGTTCTGTTGATTGTATTTATGATATCTGCTCCAATGTTAACTGTTGGTGTTCCAGTTGATTTGCCAGAGACTAAAGCTGCTCAATTAAATAATGATGAGAAAGATCCTTTGGTAATAACTGTAAACAGTAAAAAAGAAATTTTTATTCAAGAGAAAAAGGTTAAATCAGAATCTATGCTTGAATTGTTAAATGCTATTAGTGATAATAACAAGGATTTCACCATTTATGTAAAAGGTGATAAAAAACTTGCTTATGGTGAGGTAATGAAAGTTATGGGAGTTATAAGTGATGGTGGTTATAAGAAAGTGTCTTTGATTGCAGAGATACCTCAGTAGGGAATAGTTTTAATGCCAAGAAGTTTCTTTAAATCAGTTTTTTTACATATAATAATATTAGGGGTTTTTGCTTTACCTCTTTTTAAAGCTGTGAAAAAAGAAATTGTGCCTTCACATCCAATACCTATTGTTTTTGATAAAATTGTAAAAGAAAAAGTTCCAGTTAAAAAAGCTGTCAAAAAACCAGCAAAAAAGAAGAAATCAGTAGTCGCAAAAAAGAAACCATCTGTAAAGCCAAAAGCAAAAAAATTGGAAACTAAGAAAAATGCAATTAAAATTCCCGAGAAGCCAAAGCCTATAAAGGAGATTAAAAAACAAAAAGATTTCTCATCTCTTTTAAGTGAAATTGATGAGCCTAAATCAGAGCCAATTAGTAAAACTTTTGACTCTGTATTAAAAGATTTAACCCCAGAAGGTTTCAAACCAAAGATTGCGGTTGAAGAAGTAGAAGAAGATATACCTGATTCATTAATAGAGAAGTTAAAAAATAATTTTACAGTTGCTGAAGAAGATGCTCTGAGATCTCAAATAATGAATAACTGGTTGGTTCCAGTTGGAGCAAAAGATATAGAGGAAATGGCTGTAGATATTAAAATAACAGTAGAAAAAGGTGGAGATGTTAGCTCTATAAAAGTTATTAATAATAAACTGTCTAGGAGAAAAGACAGAGCTTATGAAATATTTGTAACAAGTGCTAAAAGAGCCGTGTTAAAAAGTTCTCCTTTAAAACTATCAGAAGAAAGATTGAAGATAAAGTCCGAAATAGTATTTCACTTTGCTCCAACAGATATGTTTTAGACCTTGCAAACTTAAATAAATCATGTTATAAATCGAGAGCTGGTATTAATCCAGTATAAAATTAAATTTAAAAAACAAAAAAGGAAAGAATATGACACAATTTAAATCAGACTTCTTAAATGAGTTAGAAGCCCGTGGCTTATTAAATCAATGCACAGACATTGAAAAGCTTGATGAAAAACTTGCAAATGAAGTTGTTGTGGCATATACAGGATATGACCCAACAGCGGATTCTTTGCATGTTGGACATTATTTAACAATATTAACATTGAGATTATTCCAAAAGTGTGGACACAAACCAATTTTCTTAGTTGGTGGAGCTACTGGTATGATTGGAGATCCTTCAGGTAAAGATGCAGCAAGAAATATGCTGACAATTGAACAAGTTCAAGATAACATTAATGGAATTAAAAAAGTTTTTGAAAAGCTTGTTAAGTTTGGTGATGGGCCAACTGATGCAATGATCGTAAATAACTATGATTGGTTTAAAGATGTGAGCTACTTAGATTTTCTAAGAGAGGTGGGGCCTCATTATTCAATTAATAGAATGCTAACAATGGATAGTGTTAAATCAAGACTTGAAAGAGAAAGTTCTCTAAGTTTCCTAGAATTTAACTATATGTTATTGCAGGGGTATGATTTCACAGTTCTTAATAAAAAGTATAACTGTTCTCTACAGCTTGCTGGTTCCGATCAGTGGGGTAATATTATTAGTGGTGTAGAGCTTGCTAGAAGAAAAGACGGTAAAGAGTTGTTTGGATTGACATATCCTTTATTGCTTGATTCAAATGGTAAGAAAATGGGTAAATCAGAAGGTAATGCTGTTTGGTTAAATGAAGAAAAAGTTTCTCCGTATGAGTTTTTCCAATACTGGAGAAATGTTGATGATAGAGATGTTTGCCGTTTCATGAAAATTGTAACAGATGTTCCTCTAGAGCAAATTGCTGAATACGAAAAGCTTGAAGGTGCTGAAATTAATGAAGTTAAGAAAACTCTAGCTTATGAGGCTACAAAACTTCTTCATGGTCAAGAAGCTGCTGATAAAGCTTTGCAAACAGCAATTGAAACTTTTGAGAATCGTAATAAGTCTGATAACCTGCCAACTTTTGAAATTGAAGCTCTTGCTGATGGAGTTTCTATTATAGAAATTCTTAAAACAGTTGGTTTCTCAAAATCAAATGGTGAGGCTAGAAGATCTATAGCTGGTGGAGCTATTAAACTTGATGATAAGAAAGTTGAAGATGATAAAACTGTTGTTAAGTTTGAAGGTGAGGCAATTAAGCTCTCATCAGGTAAGAAAAAGCATTGTTTAATTAAATAAGCAAAATATATGTAAATTTAAACGGTGGCTTTTATAATGATAATCTTATATAGCCACCGTTTTTTTATTAAATAAAATCATTAAAAAGAAAGAGGAAAAGATGAAAACAGATAAAGTTATAATATTTGATACAACTCTAAGAGACGGAGAACAAGCACTAATGTCAAGTTTGTCAAAAGATGACAAGCTTAAGATTGCTTTAAAACTCGAAGAGTTGGGAGTAGATGTTATAGAAGCTGGATTTCCTGTTTCATCTCAAGGAGATTTTGAGTCTGTTTCAGAAATTGCAAAAGCAATTAAAAATTCAACTGTTTGTGGATTATGTAGAGCGGTAGAAAAAGATATTGATGTTTGTGCAGAGGCTTTAAGTGTGGCTGATAATTTTCGTATTCATACATTTATAGCTACATCACCAATTCATACAGAAACTAAATTGAAAAAGGATTATAATACTATTATTGATATGGCGGTTAAAGCTGTTAAAAGAGCAAAAACATATACAGATGATGTAGAGTTTTCTTGTGAAGATGCAGGAAGAACTCCTATTGATGATTTGTGTAAAATTGTAGAGGCTGTTATTTCAGCTGGAGCAACTACTGTTAATATTCCTGATACAGTAGGTTATACAGTGCCAAGCGAGTTTGGTAATATTATAAAGCAGGTTTTTGATAGAGTGCCAAATATTAATGATGCAATAATTTCAGTTCATTGTCATAATGATTTAGGTTTAGCTACTGCTAATTCTATTGCAGCAGTTGAAGCAGGAGCAAGACAAGTAGAAGTTACTATAAATGGTATTGGAGAAAGAGCTGGTAATTGTGCTCTTGAAGAGATAGCTATGATAATTAAGACAAGAAAAAATATGTTAAATGTAGAGACTTCTATAAATAGTGAAAAAATATATGAAGTAAGTCAAATGGTGAGTAGAATATGCGATATGCCAATTCAGCCAAACAAAGCTATTGTTGGGGCTAGGGCTTTTTCTCATTCATCAGGTATTCATCAAGATGGTGTTATAAAGGGTGATAATGTTTATGAGATAATGACTCCAAAGTCCATAGGTAAGCCAACAGAAAAACTTAATTTAACAAGTAGATCTGGTAGAGCAGCTGTTAATATGTATATGGAAGGAATGGGGTATAGTGATTATGATTTAAACACTCTTTATTCTGATTTTATTGCATTAGCTGATAAGAAAGGTCAAGTGTTTGATTATGATTTAGAGATTCTTTATAAAAATAAAAAACTTTTTAATGATAAAAGGTATTTTGAAATAATAAGTTTAAATGTTGAAACTGATAGCGAGTACCATACAGCTAATATACTTATTAGATGTGGTGATGAAGAAAAAACTGTTTCAGCAAAAGGAGAGGGCTCAGTAAGTTGTTTATATAATGCAATTTATGATGCGACTGGTTATGAGGTTTCTTTAGAAGAGTTTGATATTTCAAGTAAAGTTGAAAAAGGAAAAGATTCTGCGGGGAAAACAAGAATATCTGTAAGGTTTGAAGATAGAGTCTTCTATGGTAGCTCTTTATCTGAAGATATTATAGTTTCTGCGGGGGAAGCTTTAATTGATGCTATGAACTCTATATATCTTTGGAAATCTCTTTAGCACAAACAAAGGCTGAACTCCAAGCCCATTGTAAATTATATCCTCCTAAATAACCGGATACATCTAAAACCTCCCCGATAAAAAATAAGTTTGGTGTTGTTTGAGATTCCATGGTTTGGGAGGATATGCTTTTTGTATCTACTCCTCCAGATGTTATTTCTGCAGTTTCATATCCAACAGTACCATTAAATTTAAATTCAAAATTATTAATTTTATTGGCAATTAGTCTTAATGCTTTATCCGATATATTTGCAAGCTCAGGAGTATCTGTTTCAGACAAAATAAAACTTACGAATTTGGTCGGAAGAAGCTCTTTCAATACTGTTTCAGCTTTACTTCTAGGTTTATCTTTTTGCTTGGTTTTTAGATAATCAAAAATATCTTTCTCAGGATAGAAATTTATAAACATTTTATCTTTTATAAATAAAGAGGCTTTTAATGTTGCGGGACCACTTATACCTTTATGAGTAAAGAGAATGTCATCATTAATTTCTCTTTTATTTACTTTTATTTTTACAGGTAATGAAATCCCAGAAATATCTCTAAAGTATTCGCTCTTTAATCCAACTAAAGCAGGTTTTGTTTCAATAATAGGTATGTTAAAGCTTTCTGCTATTTTATAACCAATGTCACTAGCTCCTAGCTTTGGAAATGAGTTTCCCCCTGAAGCAATAACTAGAGATTTGCTTTTAAACAGCCCTTTATTTGTTTTTATTTGAAATAAATTTTCTTTCTTTAAAGAGTATAACACTCTTGTTTTCATGAAAAATTTAACATTCTTTCCTGTTTTACTGTTTATAAGATTTATTATCTCTAAAGATGAGTTTTTACAAAACATTTGCCCTTTATGCTTTTCATAGTATTCTATATTGTTTAAATCTACAAGGTTTATGAAATCAGTTGGAGAGAATTGCTTTAAAGCTGAAATGCAGAATTTATTATTATTAGATAAATAATATTTCTCATTTGCATTCACATTTGTGAAATTGCATCTTCCTCCTCCAGATACAAAAACTTTTCGCATTTTCTTCTCGTTTGCATCAATTATCATAACAGATTTATCTGAAGATATTTGACTTGCGCAAAAGCAACCAGAGGCTCCTGCTCCAATAATTATAACATCATAAATTTTTTCCATAGAGTTTTTATACTACATATCTTGTATTTAGTAAAGTTTTATGATATAGAATTATGTATGGAAGATAGAATTAAAGAATTAGAAATGCAAATATCTCATCAACAAAAGATTATTGATGAGTTAAGTGATGTGGTTTTTGAGCACTCAAAAGAAATATTGAATTTAAAAAATAAAACAGAGTTGTTAAAAGAGAGCATGAATCAACAACTTGTGAAGGACTTCGCAGAAGAGACTCCGCCTCCTCATTATTAAAACCTCTTGACAAATATAAGTTAAATATATAAAACTAAATATAGATTATATAAACTTATAAAAAATGAGGAAAAAATATGCTAAAGAGATTCTTATCTACACTATTTATATTAACTATATTAACAATTTCAAACTCACATGCTAGAGATTATTACTATTTTCAAAAACTACCTAATTTAATTAAAGCATCTTGTGATGGGAGTCCATTTACATGCTCTGGTGGAGAATTGGGTGGAGAAACTCCTGGAGAAGAAGTAGATTTATCAAAGCTTAGCATATCAGTGTCAAGTGAGTTAATGTTAGAAAAAGACAGTGATTCTAAAGCTTTGCCTGTTAGTTTATCAATAAGTGATGGAGATATCAGTGGAGTAACTTTAAGTGTAGTTAAGAAAGAGGATGCGGCATCGATAATAAGTGCAGTTTCTGTGAGTGATAATGATGGTTCAGATAGAGAGATAAGTGTAAGTAAAGCAAGTGGTGGAGTTTTAGGAAGAGCTACCATAACTATAACAGCTACATCAGGTAGTGCTAGTAAGAGTGTAGATGTAAGTGTATTTACAGCGGGTAATTGCCCATT
>JAOXRX010000058.1 GCA_025800285.1 Alphaproteobacteria bacterium | reverse complement strand
AGGATTTACTAACTCTAGTGTTGCTGTTGCCATATTGTAATATAAATTATTTTAGATAAAAAATAATTTATATCATTTATAAGTTTCTTTCATCAAGTCTTTTAACTTTTGATAGTAATTTTCTAAATGTTCTTTTGATGGTTTTGATAGATTGGGTCTATACAATTCATTCTGTATTCTATCCATTTCATTTTGATAGTTTGCTCGTTTGTTTCCTTCAATCATATCTTTTCTTAACATTAACATCCCTTCACGAGCACTTCTTAATTTCATTTCCTTATGTAAATGCTCTAAATATCTTGTATCTGCCATAAATGGGTTAAAGTTCATCATGGTTGTATGTAGATTGCTTCGCGTGTTTTTCTTGTTGTTGCTTTTCTTCTTGAAACCGAACATTATCTATATTATTATTTTAGATAATATTTTTAATCATAAACGACAGCACCGCTTTCTCTCAATTCAAGCACGCTCTCTGATGTTAAATGTGTAAAGATTTCTTGGATTTGTTCATTCGCGGCCAATGC
>JAOXRX010000057.1 GCA_025800285.1 Alphaproteobacteria bacterium | reverse complement strand
GCTTCTCCTTTAGAAGCAATAGATGTAAATTATGCTGATGATTTTGAACTCGCAGAGTTAATAGCTGCAGGAAAACGAGAAAAAGAGAGAAAGCTTTTTAAGAACCTTGGTAATCTTTTAAGTTCATCAATGTTATCAGATATTTTAGATGATTTAAAAATTGATGGAGTTATAAATAATTTAAAGCTTAATTTAGAGCATAAAAAAATTCTTGGATATGCAAAAACATTAAAGTTAAAAAAGCTTAATAATAATGAATCTTATACTAGTATTTATGATGCTTTAGAATCTTATGATAGTATAATCTCAGAAGATATCATTGTTGTGGAAAATGAATGTCCAGAATATGCATATTTTGGTGAATTAAATGCTAGTCTAGCTATTCGTTCAGGAGCTATAGGAGCAATAATAGGAGGAAAAACAAGAGATAGTGCAGAGGTGAACCTCTTAGATTTTCCTGTTTATTCTACTGGTTATTCATGTAAGGATGTTAGAAAAAGAGCAATAGTTGAGTCTGTTAATAAAACAATCAATTTATTTGGTGTATTTGTTTCTCCTGGTGATTTAATCTTTGGGGATAATGATGGAATT
>JAOXRX010000056.1 GCA_025800285.1 Alphaproteobacteria bacterium | reverse complement strand
CTAATATTTGGAATTAAAGTCTGTATTTTATCCCTCATTATTGAGTATTTGGATTAGATCCAAATACTTAATAAGATGGGCAGGTTCTATCATCTCTAGAAATTTGGTTGTATCTGCCAAGTTCAATCATAAGTCTGTGATTGCTTACGCGCAATTCAGTTGGTTAAGGCCCTTCGCTCAGATGTTCTTTTAGAAAGCTCTAGATAAATTGAAGGGGCATATTCGTTTTTAAAAATTTTATAAAACTCTAATTTTTGAGAATGTTGAAGAGCTTGTTGCCAATATGAAATGTATTTCTGTTTCATTAAACATACGAAGTGTTTGATTTTAGCGGTATCTAATAGATATGGGTTAAAGTTATTCAAATTAAAGTATTCGGACATCTTCATAAGATTAGAGTGAAAACTATTTTTACCAGCGGAGTGAAGACCTAATGACATAAAGAAAGACTGTTTAACAAAGGAGTCTTCGTTTTTATTTTTAAGATATAATATATAGTTTAAAATTCTTTGACTAATAGCAATATTAAGAGGAAATCGACCAAGTTCAGCTCTACATGCAATATTGGAAGCCTTATTGCTTACTTCTAGGTAGTGTTTGCAAAACTGTAGATGTGTTTTT
>JAOXRX010000055.1 GCA_025800285.1 Alphaproteobacteria bacterium | reverse complement strand
TATATTATCTATGGAATTGTACTTCATGAACAAGAAGCAGAAATAGAGAAAGAAGGTCGAAAACTTTTGTTGAGAGGTTAAATACTTTTTCAAATAATTATATTAAATTTAATATAATTATTAAATAAAAATATGACAACTTATTTTGAATATGGAGTAAATTTGACAGATAATCAAAAAAGGAGTTTGGCTTCTGCTATGAATAATCATACACCATTGACATTAAGATTAAAACATTCTAATCTAACAGGAAATGATGAATTAATGTTGAATAAAACACAACTTAAGAGAATACAAAAGTCATTGAATAATGGAACTGGAGCTCATATTAAGATAAGTAAAAGTCAGATAAGGAAAGTAACTAAACAAGGTGGAAATCTTTTCTCATCACTTGCAAGTCTTGGAGATAGAGTATTACCTTATGCTGTAAAAGGACTTTCAAAAGCTGTTCCAGCATTTGCAACTGGTGCTGTTTCTGCACTTGGATCACTTGGAACTGATAAGATTTTTGGTAAAGGAATTAAGAGAGTGTCCGCCTAAGAGCGGATAAGGCAAATTTCGG
>JAOXRX010000054.1 GCA_025800285.1 Alphaproteobacteria bacterium | reverse complement strand
TGGATTTTTACACTCTTGTTAAGGCAGTCAAAGATATTGTATATGTAGTTTAGTAAGAATGCGAGCTGGGAGCTTTTAATGAACCGGTAGGTTTTCTAGTTAGCTCCCCGTACGATTTAAATTATGAATAGGAAGCAGGTATTTAGTAAGAAACAACAATAAATAAAATAAATAAAGGATTCACGACTTTACTAACTCAGCTTAGTAGAAAATTAGTTCAGTTTTTGTTCTGACAGGAGGTAACGTTTTATTTGCTTCGGAAATGCAAACACACTTAAATCTTTTAAAGAAGATGGAATGTCTTTCCAAATATCAATTGCCATGAAAGAAACTGATTGTTTTCTTGTATTAGTTCTAACTTTATACTTATAAAAATTCTGTTTGGCTGTATATCTTGTGTTGTATCTATGCATATTTCTAGCATATTGAAATATATCATCAAATACTTTAGGGAGAAGGCCATTATGCCATGATGTGAGAATTTCAAAACTTCAAGACGATAAATGTTATCTACTGTCAGAATGTCTAGTAAATTGAGCAGGGGTTTGGCACTTTCCGTTTCTCTACCAAACGTTTTAGCATAAAATATTAATCTTACTATATGGTTTTGTTTTACTTGGATTTTCTTTGTATGTGTCTTATATACACTGCCCCACGCTAAAATACTATATGAAATGTAAGGGTAAATTAAATTATAGTAAATTTGTTTCAATTGCTGTATAGATAGATAACGCCTTAATTTCGATATAATTCCAATATTACGAGATAAACGAGAACAAACAAATGCGATGTGATATTTCTAAGTTAAAGAGTCGTCAATCATGACTCCTAGATATTTTATACATTGTTTTCGCTCCAACGTGTGGGAGGAGCCATCATTGTTACTTATGTTAAGACTA
>JAOXRX010000053.1 GCA_025800285.1 Alphaproteobacteria bacterium | reverse complement strand
CATGTGTAAGTATTTCCTCCAACTCCTCCAGTAGTTTCTAATTCTAAAACTCCTGATAAATCTCCATGACACTGAATACTCGAAGTCTCTTTTATTGATATTAATAATTTTTCTGGTTCATTTACTTTATATGATACATTTACCTCACAATTATTTTTATCTTTTAAAGCTAATGTATATGTACCTGCTTTAACATTTAATAAATCTTTTGTCAATGATACTACTGTACCAGATACATCTGTCCATGAATAAGCATATGGCTTAGTTCCTCCACTTACATTTAACGCTATTTTACCATTCGATAATCCAAAACCGCTAACATCTGTTATTGTTTCTTTTACTTCTAATAATAGTGGCTGTGTTATGTTAAAGTCTAAAACTTTAATTCCTCCTGATTCTGTTAAATAACAATCATTTGAATCTTTTATTTGAACTTGATAACTATTGCTCGATAAATTCTCTATTGAAACTGTTGATGCAAATGAATTCCATGTTCCATAAGCATTAGCTCCTTTTTTAATTCTATAAAAATATCCTCCTGTTCCTCCTTTAACAGATAATTCTATGCTTCCATCTTTGCTCTCAAAACACGATAAATTTTTAAAACTACTTGTTGCTGTTAATAAGGTTGGTTCTATAAGATTATATACGGTACTTGTTGCCTCTATTCCGTTTGCATCTACAACCTTTACATAATAAGATTCTGCTCCTAAATTTGAGATACTTAACGTATTACCTATTACTGCATTTGTGGTTGCATTATACCATGTGTAAGTATTTCCTCCAACTCCTCCAGTAGTTTCTAATTCTAAAACTCCTGATAAATCTCCATGACACTGAATACTCGAAGTCTCTTTTATTGATATTAATAATTTTTCTGGTTCTCCTAAATTAAAAACCTGATTTAACTCACATCCTTTTTTATCTAATACTTGTAACTTATAAATACCCGCTGGAATATTTAAAATACTATTTGTAGTACTTATAATATTACCTTTATCGTTTTCCCATTTAAAAGTATATGGTTTTGTTCCTCCTATAACAGAAACTGTAATTTCTCCGTCTGATAAACCTGCACCTGTTGGTCTTCTAAAAACATCTGTAACAATTTTATATTCATCAGGCTCTGTTATTGTAATTGTTTCTTCTTTTCTACATCCATTCTCATCTGAGACAACTACCTTATAAACTCCTTTAGTAATATTCGATAAATCTTGAGTCTTTTTTCCATTATTCCATACATATGTATAAACTCCTGTTCCTCCTACAACTGTTAAATCAATGCTTCCATCATTACCTCCATAACATTTTACATCTGTCTTTGTATAACTTAATACTACTTCTGCATTCTCCTTTAATTTATAATCTTGAAATGCTGTATTCCCTTTGGAATCTTCTACTACTAATCTGTAATCGCCTGCTTTAGCTGTTAATCCTACTCCTGTTCCTATTACCTTAGTTAAGTTTAACTTATTATACCACTTGTAATCGTACGATGAACCTACTGTTAAAAATCCTCCTGTTACTGTTGAACTTATTGAACCATCTTCTCCATTACATCGAATCTCTGAATTTAATGATAAAGATACTTCCAGTTTCTCTGGTTGATATATAGTATATTCTTTGATTAATTTACAGCCTTGCGAATCTGTTATTGTCATTTCATAAACAATTCCTGATATAGAACCTGCCAAACCTGTTATATTATTTGAAGTTCCTTTTTCTACACCTGTACTCTTTTCTTTTAAAGAATAGGTATAAGGTGATGTACCTCCTGTTACTGTTACATTTACACTCCCGTTTAATAAACCAAATCCACTCGCATCTGTTGTACTTGATCCTGAAATTGATAATCCTGCAGATGGCTCTGTTATTGTTACTGTAACTTCCAATGGTGTACTTGGACAATTATTAATATCCTGTACTAATACTTTATATTTTCCTGCCTTTTGATTCTCTATTTTCTTTAAAGTTGAAAATACTACACTACTTCCTTCTTTAAACCATTTATAAGTATAATCATTTGCTCCTCCAACAGCATTAATTTCTATAGCTCCTGTTGATTGACCTTTACATTTT
>JAOXRX010000052.1 GCA_025800285.1 Alphaproteobacteria bacterium | reverse complement strand
GATTAAAAGTGCTAACTTTCAAAAGAGGAAAAAAAAGTCTGTTTTTTAGAAAAATAGGGCTTAACTAAACGCCATTGATACTGTCCCCTTTATTATGTTAATTCTATATATTATCATTAAAATATAATTTTAAAATATCCTTATACTCATTATGAAAACGATATTGCTCAAAAACCTTATCAAGTTCGTCACTAGGATAAACCATTGATGGCAAATGAAAACGAAATAATCTATTTTTAATCTTATCATTTAATTTTTTTACAGAATCTAAACAAGTTATGGGATTATTAATACACAATTGCATTAAATCATCATCAAATTCTCCACTAATTGCACTAGCACCATATATGTAATTTGAAAACTCCATAAAACTGACCATCTTATTCAAATTACTACTATCTTTTATATCATTAACATATTTATTCCAAATTTCATAATATAAATCTTGATTAATAATCCTTAATTCTGGAAAATTTGACTTTAAGCACCTAAAACTTTTATCTTTTACACAAGTGTTTTTAAAATAAAATGTAGAAATTTTTTGTTTTTTTAAAGATAGAAATATTTGATTCATTTTTTGCTTTTTGACTAAAATAGGTTGTCTTAAGAAAGATATTATTTCAAAATAATTATCAGAAGGAGGCTCAAATTTTCTTAACCTTGACAAAGCTAAAAAAAAGTTTTCTCGATTAGATATAATGATATTTTCTACAGATTTCTGGAAAAATTCATGTAAAGCATCACTTTCATTTAGTTTATATAGTGGTAAAGATTCTAAAAATAACTCTATATTTGTTATTGTTGGTTTCTTATTTATTATTTCCATATGTTTATTTAAAATAGTATATATTTGTTTCTGACTTTTTAAATCATAACTGTTTTTTAAATTTTTTATAGTATTTTCTTCTATAGCAAGACAATTAGAGAAAAATAAACATATAGATAAAATAACAATATTAATTTTCATTACCATTCCTTCTTTTAATGACAACTGTTCCTTTTTCTCCAGGCTCTAAAACATCCCAAACATTTGGCGCTTGACTAGGTTTAATTGTTGGGCAATTTGCAGAACCTCTACATGTATCACTATAACCTTTATGTATGTGTATATAATCTGCTTTAGAAGTTCCATTCTGTGCAGGGTTGGGACCTATTGTATCAATTTTTTTATTGTTATTTATAATAATCCCTGGTTCTCTTCCTTTATTATGTCCTTTTGGAAGATATTGCCCTGTTAATGATTTTCCATCCATAGTTTCTGCAATACCTGGAGGAATATCTGTTCTACCTTTTTTTGTATAATAACTCTCTCGATTCGGCCATGTACTTATATTTACTACAGTTGATTTTCCATTATCTCCAACTACATACATTATACCTCCATATGTCTTTCCATTTCTTGAACCATGGTCTATAAGATATGCTTTGAAATCATCCCCCTTAGACTTATCCACCCCATCAAACTCAAGATTATTATTAGCAAAAGTATTATCATTAAATACAGAAGGGGTAGACGTAGGTTGTCCTGAATTATGACTATTTGTTGTTGCCAAGCTTCCTCCTGTTGTATATCCTAATGCTCCATCTGTATAAAAAGCAACATCTTTTCCAAAATTAGTTGCATACTCATTTTGGTCTTCATCGTTAGGTTTAAATGTTCCTGCTTGTTCATCCATTGAGTGTTGGGTTTCGTGTCCTAAGGTTGTTATCAGATCTGATGTTGAGTCGTTGTATTTATCGTTTACATAGGTTTTATCATTCTCTCCGTAGTGTCCTTTAATTGGTTTTCCATTGGCTCCTGCTGTGTCTGTTGATACTACTTTAACTTCGTTTGTTTTATATCCTAGTGATGTTGCTACTGTTGATGCTAGGGTTTGTAACATTTCTTGTTTCTTTTTTGGTGTTAGGTTTGGATTTTGAAGTTGTTTTGCTAACTCTTTATTTTTTGCCAGTTCTTTTTTCATTCCTTCATAGACTTTTACGTTTTTCTCTGTTTCATCGAAGAAGTCTGTTATTCCTGCTTTGTCTGTTGTTACTATCTGTTCTATTGCATTTGTTATTGCTGAGGCTGTTACTAGGTCGTCTTTTATTTTTTTATGCCCTTCTTTTGTCAGAAGGTTATGGTCAACTTTCATATCCACATCTAGTCCACCTAACTTCTTATCTTTTGTAACTACTTGTGCTTTGTCTGTATCTCTGTTAACGTCACTTCCTGATCCGTCTGCTACTGTCAGCTTTCCTTTTCCTATTGTTGCATTTGTCTTTTGTTCTTTGTCGTGTCCTGAATAATTTGCTGTTACTGTTGTACTTCCACTACTTCCTGAGATTCCTCCTCCTATTTTCTTTCCTTTGGAGGTGTCTGTTAGATCTTTTGTGATGAGTGATGCTGTTTTAAAGTCTAGGTTTCCTAGGTCATTTCCATCTTCGTCTATATTTCCTATTAGGGCTCCTGTTAGAGTTGTTTTCCCTGCTACGTTTACTTTTACGCTTTTTGTTCCTTTGATGCTTGTTTGGTTGTTTGTCCATTTGCTTGTTTCATAGGAAAATCCTCCGTTAACTCCTCCACTGGCTCCGCCACTTCCGTAACCTACACTTCCTCCTTGGCTTTTTGATTCTTTTGATGTTTCATCTTGTAGACTTGTTACTGTTAGGTCTCCTCCTACACTCATGTCTATTTCACTTCCGTTTAGATTTGCTCCTTCTAGGGTTGTGTCTCCTGTTGTGACTGTTGTGATTTTGTTTCCGTTTAGTTGGGTGTTGTTGTGGGTTGTGGTTGTCCCTTTTGAGTTACTGCTACTTGTTGATGCTCCTACGCTTGCGCTTCCTGATGTGCTGGCACTGGCTGTTACTGTTTTTGTGTCGCTATTGCTGTTTGTTTCTGTTGTGTTTTTACTGGCTTTTAGGGTGAGGGTTTTTGCATTTAATAGCATTTGATCTGCATTTATTGTGCTTCCTT
>JAOXRX010000051.1 GCA_025800285.1 Alphaproteobacteria bacterium | reverse complement strand
TCTCATATCTTTCACTTTCAGAGTTTTCAACAGTTATTGTTGGCTCTTCAGCAAACAATGCAAAGGTAGGCATCAAAAGGCCAAAGCATAAAATCAATGAGATTATTTGCTTTAAAATTTTACTTTTCATCTTTACTCCTTTAAATGTTTTATATATAAAATGATTTGTTACTGTTCCTCCTTTCTCTTGGTTAACAAAGCATTTTTCCACATAACAAGGCTCAAACACATGCTTGAGCTTTTATACTACCTAGTAGTTCGCCGCCAAACTGTCTTTACTAGGACTTGATATATCAATGTCTTTTTTACATACTCTTATTAATCTTATCTCATAATCTAATCAAAAAATCGGCATTTTAATCTAACAATTAGGATATTCAGGCAATATGTTATATCGTGAGATTTCCCCTTGAATATACATATTATTTCAACTAAAAAACCAATGGCACTGTCACACCATTGGTCTCTTCTTTGATTTTTATTACTTTATTGTTTCATTTTTTGTAACTATTCAGTCACCGAAATCAATAACTGAACTGAATGCCCTTTAATTGCTTCCAATATTGCATTAAATGCACCAACACCATTTTTAGATAAAGTACTAATGTATGATGTTATTTTTATAAAAGTATCTGCACCATCA
>JAOXRX010000050.1 GCA_025800285.1 Alphaproteobacteria bacterium | reverse complement strand
GTGACTTGCATCAGCAAGAGGAGTTAATCCAGCATCTTTTAAACCATCATCTAAATATTGTCTATTTACTGATAATTCCATAGTTTTTGGATTATGACAATCAACACAGCCAATAGGATTAACAATATCTGAACCATATTTTGACCATTTACCTGTATAATATTCTAAATCTCCTTGCTCATTCATAATTCTAGGTACATCAGGAGATTTACAGGTCCAACAGGCAGTTGGCATAGGACCAGATTTTTCATCAACAGGAGCTCCTGTTCTTAATGTATTTCTATTATCTTCAATAGCATAAAAGTGTCCTCTTGGAGCATTATAATCTTTAGCAAATCCATATCCTGCCCATAAAACAGCCAACTCAGGATATTTTTTTAACATATCTTCAATCTCATCACTTTCTTTTGTTTTTTTCCATGAATCAAATTGTCTTGGATAAAATTTTTTAAACTCTTCATTTTTAGTTTCCCATCTATCTATTTTAGGGACAGAATTTATAATTTTTTGTTCTTCTTTCTTTTCATTAATTGAAGCAATTAAAGCTGTTAAACAACCAATTGCTAATAATGAACCAGCAAGTAAGACTTTATACGTTTTCATCTTCTTTTCCTTCTTTACTTCATTCTTTCTTTAACACCTATGCT
>JAOXRX010000049.1 GCA_025800285.1 Alphaproteobacteria bacterium | reverse complement strand
GGAATGGATGCCTACCTTTCCAAACCTTTTCAAGGAAAGACTTTATTTGGTATCATGAAGGAATATCTGTAATAGTATTTAAAAATATAGTGTAAGAGTATTATGGAAACATGATGCTCTTTTTTATTCCTGAATTCAAGCAGCTAATGCAACATTGTTTTCTTCTATTTTTAAATTCATGATTTCTAGAGGCGTTTTATAATTTAGACGCTTTCTAGGTCTTTTGTTCAAAGCTTTTTGAACATTCTCCACCATTTCAGGAGTAATATTTTCAAAAGAGGAACCCTTTGGAAAATATTGCCTTATTAATCCATTTGTATTTTCATTTGCTCCCCGTTCCCAGGAATGATATGGATGAGCAAAATACACATTAACATTCAATTGTTTGGCAATTATCTTATGTGCAGCGAATTCCTTTCCGTTATCGGCCGTAATTGTCTTAATATGTGATTTTACTTCGCTCAAAGCCTCTATTGTTGCCTCTGCTAAAGGAATTGCCTCTTTACTTTTCAACAGCCTAATCCATACAAATCCTGTGCTTCTGTCATTAATAGTTAATAGCGCACCTTTATGATTTTTACCCATCACTGTATCTATTTCCAAATCGCCTAATCGTTCTTTCTGCTCCACTATTGCTGGTCGTTCTTCTATGCTTACACGATCTTTTATTTGGCCTCGTTTATCGGTTCCAACCGATCGCTTTTTGTATTTCTTTTTATGTCTTCTAAGATACAAATACAGCTTACCTCCCTGTTTTTGATCCTCATATATAAATTGATAAATTGTTTCGTGAGAAACGCTTGGGAATCCCATCAGTTTTAGCCTACCTGATATTTGTTCCGGGCTAAAATAAAACCTGAGATAGCGAATAACATTCCCCTTAATGTCATCAGTAAATCTAGTATAACAGTGTTTATTCTTTTGTCTATCTGAAGCTTTACGTTCTGCCAGATCAGCCTTATAAACTTGATTTCTTTTATCACAATTTCGATGAATCTCTCGATAAATTGTAGATCTATCTTTGCCAATACAATCTGCAATTTTTTTAATACTATACTCTTGCTCGAGCATGATTGAAATTGCGTACCTTTGTTCTGATGTTAATCGTTTCATTGCAACTTATTTTGGGAGATTTAGGAGGCAAGTAAGAAAGGATTATTCTTCTAAACAAGGGAAAGTATCAATTACTTTCCTTTGTTTCATTCATAATATTCTCTCAAATACTCCCTAAACCGAAATTGTTGCATTAGCTATTTGAATTTAAGGAAGAAAATATTCAAGAATCAAGTAATTTTTATGAATGTTGTGTTCGATAAATCAGTAGTAAACTTCAATATATGTCAAAAAAAATAAGAGTTGGAATTTTAAGAGAAACTAAAAATCCTCCTGATAGAAGAGTCGCAATTTCTCCGCAGATGGCTAAAGAAATAACAGATCGATATCCATACGTTGAATTATATGT
>JAOXRX010000048.1 GCA_025800285.1 Alphaproteobacteria bacterium | reverse complement strand
CATAGGTAATATTCCCTTCAGTCATTTTTAAGCCAAACAAAAATATTACATTATCTATGTTGTTTATGATATCTCGACTTCACGTCCTTTGCATTTTCTTTTTTCTTCTCATTGTATTTCTCCTCTCTAGTTTCCATTTCCAATTTTAATCTGAAAAAATCTTCTAAATCCTTACTGTTGAAACCATGACTATTTTCAAACACTTCACCCACGCAAACCTATAGTACTATAGTTACAATGCTAATTATTAATCCCTTATTCTTTTTTTAAGTCATGTGTTTTGTAATGACCATATGCTAAACTGTCTACTGAAGTTGACCAGTACCTTTTATTTTCATAACTGTTTAAACTTACCTTTGTAGTATTAATACTAAATATCTTATGGTTTTTACTCCTGATACTGTTGAATGACCTATGTATAACTTCATTAGTTTCTAACACTTTATTGTAATCGTCATATTTAATTTTCCTTTTTACTGTGTTCTTTGCAGTGCCCTTGCACTTCTTATATTCTTTATCATCGCCATGGATTTTAAAAGCATAACATTTAGGGCGCAGTCCTATAAATCCTGTCATTATTTTTCCTTCGCATTCATCCTTAAATTTACCCAACACCTTCTTATTAGTTGCATCATAACATTTATGGTTTTTATCATATCCACTGAAGTCCATTTCATCATATATCTCTTGTAAATCTTGATATATATCATCAGTTCTAGTATGAAATACGAAGCTGTCAGTATCAGTAAATACCATTCTAATATTGTCTCCGTATTTAGGTTTCATAACATCATAGTAAAATTTGTACATATGTTGCTTACTCAAATCTAGAATGCTCATTCCTATGAATATAGGTTTATCAAGTTTTAGTTTTGGTTTTTGCTTTTCTACTCCTACAAGATTTTCGTTTATGATATGACTATGCTTAAATGATGGGTTATTAACACATTTCATAAACCGCCTTTCATCACTTACTATCTCAAAATCTAAATGCTTTCTCTTATCCTCCATTGTTTTACCAAAAACTGCATTATTTAATAACTTGAATATATCCTTTTCAAAATCATTTCTAGCATTCTTTCGTTTCTCTGTGTTAAATTCAATGTAAGGTTTTAATATCTCTTTTTGTTCAAATTTTATTGCTCTATGTATCTTCTTTAACTTTAAACCATGCTTAAGATAAAATTGTAGA
>JAOXRX010000047.1 GCA_025800285.1 Alphaproteobacteria bacterium | reverse complement strand
ACTTTAAGACAACCCCATGAAAACTGTAAGAGTAAGTTCCGTTTGTAATATTAACTTCCGTTTAAGGTTAAAAACGGAAATTTATAATTTATTCTAGGCCTTTTTATGATTTATATTCAATACATATGATTTTATCATACATAAATAGTATTTAAGGGACAACTAACTGATATTATTGTTGCAATTATTAGTATGACAATATACCATAATATTAATAGTTTGATTTTAACTAAAAGTCTAAATTTCTTTATCTTATATGGGAGGATAATTATGATTGAAAAGAAAAACACAAATCGTCAATTGCAAGCTCAAAACACCAAAAAAAAATTATTTATAGCAGCAATGGAACTTTTCCAAAAAAAGGGTTTTTATAGAACTACTATCAGTGATATTACTAAATTAGCCAATACCTCAAAAGGAAGTTTCTATACTCATTTTAAATCAAAAGAACACGTGATTATTGAACACTTTCGTCAATTAGATATTTTCTATTCTGATTTTTATCATAGAAACAACATATCTCAACATTCACTCAAAACATTAAAGGATTTTATAACCGAACTCCTACTAATGGTCAAAAACGAAATCGGATTTGATCTAACATTTGTGATATATGACACACAATTAAAACATAGAGAAGAAAGAAATTTTGTTATCAATGAAAATCGGTCATTATACATCACATTAGAACAGATCATTAAAGGTGGGCAAAAGAAAGGGGAAATTCGATCTGATATTGATTGTCATGAACTTTGTATGATGATAAGTAGAACATTTAGAGGAATATTCTATGATTGGTGTTTATATAACAATGAATGGGACTTACTTGAGGTTGGAATGTCTCACTTTAATGTTTTTCTCGATGGATTAAAAGACAAACAT
>JAOXRX010000046.1 GCA_025800285.1 Alphaproteobacteria bacterium | reverse complement strand
CTAATTTTAAACCATAAAAAATTCGGTGATTCTTTTTCTATTGAGATCCAATCGTTAAACTTCAATTTATAAAGCAATGCTAATCCTCCCGAGTTGCGACCGCATTTTCCGGTTTTCGAGGTATTTGAAGTCACAATCTTAAAGCCTTCAACGTCAACATTTGCTCTTTTCCACGTTTCGGAGAGAATTATGAAATCAAAATTGTTAATCGTGTTTAAACAATCAGTATTCTGTAATTTGTCACCTAATGATTTTGAAGAGAGTCCATTGATGTTCCATGCAAAAAAGGATAATTTGCTGGAGTGATTTGCGTAGCCTGACATTTCGCTATCAATAGCAAAATGATATCCTGGCAAATAGGTTAACTACATGAATATTAAAAAGAAAAAAAAAATCAAAATTATATTTATATGGATAGCAACGTTAAAGTAGAGTCTTAATAAATCGCAAAAACGATACCAGTTCTTTAGGAATTTCAGCTCCTGAGTACTTGCTAAGTTCGGGATCGTTTGGAGGGGAAGCAGAAGAGTCCATACGCTCTGCCATTGTTGGAGGCGGATACGTGTGGTATGAATTATTATGGCCGTGTTTAACAACATGACTGTAAGAGGCATATGGCGAACGCGAGGATGGTGGTTGTGGTTGTTTTCCCTGACTTGAGTAGGCTCTGACGTGGGAGGCATGGTCTTCTAAAGGAGTTGTATACAGCGAGCGAGAGCCGGATGAAGGTGGGGAGCGGAACAGTTGATTAGGATCTGAACGTCGTGGCTTAGCTCGACCACGGATCGCTGCCACTAAATTCGCGGCAAACAAACCAAGATGTCTCTTTTTAAGGTGTTTATTGTCATGTAAAACATCCAATCCCTTGGAGAAGATATTTTCGTGACTCACTAGGTGACGTTGGGTAATGTAGAGCAACTGTCAATAAGTTTCGTGTTTATTTTCGACAAAGTGTGCAAAGAGATATCAGCTCGTGGTAGGAGAGTAGAATAGATGACTTTGCTTTTTGGCAAATTCATAAATTTTTCTTTAGTTTTTAATAGTTCTTGATTTTTATTTATTTCTTTAATTTGCTTTTTATTTGCTTTATTTTTTAATAGTTCTTCTTGATTTTTTTTTATTTCTTTAATTTGCTTTTTATTTTCTTTAATTTTCTTTATATTTTCTTTAATTTGCTTTTTATTTTCTTTAATTTGCTTCGTATTTTCTTTAATTTGCTCTATATTTTCTTTAATTTGCTTTATATTTTCTTTAATTTGCTTTTTATTTTCTTTAATTTGCTTTGTATTTTCTTTAATTTGCTTTTTATTTTCTTTGTAGGACTTTGCTATGCTTATCATTTCATTATCC
>JAOXRX010000045.1 GCA_025800285.1 Alphaproteobacteria bacterium | reverse complement strand
CGATGTCAATAAGAGCACAAAAAAGCGGGCCTTCACTTGATTTTTTATTTTTTATTTTGTTTTTTTAATAAATCAAATCTTTATTGAAACACAGTTTACAGTATTAGTACAACAACACAGAGAGAGAATTAATGTACACATAAATTGAAGAATTACATTTTTAACCCAAAAATTATAACTGGACTAAGTTGCTACACATAACAATATAATCACAGAGGTAAAGGAAGGAACAACGGGAGGGAGAGGGCGCAAAAAAAAAAGAAAAAACGTCAAGCTTATAGGTCTACTTTTAGCTGCAAGGTATGTATTATAAATATGGTAAAAGTAGCATTTCAAAAAGGACCACACTGGTGAACAATGCTGACTGGCGACTCAAACACCGGATCATGATATTAGTATATACTACAATTGAATATGGTGCTTATATCTTTACGCGCGCTCTAATTGGATACAAAAACTGAGGAACTCTGATCTCTATCCCTATAACCTCCGTATCGGTGAAAAGTGGTCCATATATTTACCTCCACTTCGGTTAATAATTGTTACGGGAAGTTTTTAGAGCACGAGAGAAGATAAGAATTGCTCGAGGCGCAGCAGAGAGAATAAAAAAAACTGCTCGAGGAGTAGCCAAGAGTGAACCCCGGCTT
>JAOXRX010000044.1 GCA_025800285.1 Alphaproteobacteria bacterium | reverse complement strand
ATTTTCCTCTTTTTATAAAATGAGTGGGTCGGTATAAATTGCGGGTTTTTTTTACATATATATCTCAATGCAATAAACTGTTTTGACGAACTGAAAAGAGATCTTACTGTTTTATGTTTACTTGATCAAAATTATTGTTATAGTCTCTGCTCAGCCTGCTTTAGCTAAAGCAAAAAAAATTAGAAGCAAGGTACTCGAAATTAAGTCTTAAAATATTTCTTCCTTTCTTGCCGAAGCCGAGATAATTGAAGGATAATTAAACATATAAATCCATGAGACATATCTTCATTCCTCCGATGTAGGTTGTTGTTTTAGATTATTACTGATCTCCTGGGCAGATTAAGGGCGCAACTTTAGTTTTTTCACGTTTGCAAGCTTCCAATCATTGTTCAAGTTTAGTGGACGATACAGTTAATTCATGGCACTTTTGCATTATTAATACAAATATGTGTTATTGAGCAAAATGCTAGTAAATGGTAGTTATCGAGTTTGTATTTTGGAGAAAACCGAACCCGGTTT
>JAOXRX010000043.1 GCA_025800285.1 Alphaproteobacteria bacterium | reverse complement strand
ACATCTTAACAGCATAAGTACATTAATGTCTCACATGTCCTTAGAGGTCTCTTCCTTTTCTTCAAGTCAAATTACTCAATCGTCATTCAACTATGATATGGCTTTCTGAGAATGCCTACTATCAATATGGATAAACACAGTTATATTTGCAATTGTTTCCATTTTGCTTTTAATTGCGTTAGTGACACGAACGTGAACAATTTATTTGGTTTTTTTTGTACACCTTGATTTCAACAGTAACATGAGAAAAATTATTACTTTCACGGTTTTTTTTTCTCATGAGAGATAATAAAAAATGAGAGAGTTAAACGGCGACAAAAAATCACAATGCTGAAATATATTTCAATAATAAAACAAACAAACATCATTTTGTTCTCAATATTTGTCGAAATTCATTGCACATATGACACTGTGCATCGAAGGTTATCTACTGGCATTTTTGCGGACTTGACCTCAAGAATACGCTATTGTCGTCCGTTTATATTTCCACTGAGAGCCCAATAGAAACAGTGCAGCCTGAAATGCTATTCTTGTTTCTTGATGATATCAGTATGTGACCTTTTTTGCTTGTCGATAACAACTCACTTCCATTTATTCTAAATGATTAGAACAACATTTTTAAAAATAAGCTACTAGACCTTAAAGGTGTACGTAATGCTTTTTCAAACAAATATAAAATTACTAACTGATTATTTGTAACTCACAGATCTCTTGCTGCCTAAAGTATAGTTCTAATGCACAATAATAACGGCTGTATAGCTTTGGAGATTAAAAATAGTGCAGAGAATATAAAACTTTAAATGCTTTTCTCTCTTTTCGTCTTTATAACGGGTACGCTAATTTAATAATGAAACCAACAAATGTCATTTTTGCGAAATATTTGTCGAAATTCAGTGGAGACACCGTCGATCCAAGCTTATCTATTGGCATCTTTCGGGAGTTCATATGAAGAATACATGTCTTCCATTTATATCTCCCTTGACAGTGAGAGCGCAAGACGGAGCTCTTTAATTTTTCAAAATCCACTGAAGATTGGTAAGAACTATTTTATAATAAATAACTATATTATTGTCACATAAATAGAGAATTCTTTTCCGTTTAACAATGAACCATTTAACTCTTAATCTCGATTGTAGTTATAATACAATCCAAAACAATAGTCGAAGAATTAATTCTTCTGTACTATATCTTAGCTGCATAAGTACATTAATGTCTCACATGTCTTTAGAGGTCTCTTTCTTTTCTTCAAGTCAAATTACTCAATCGTCATTCAACTATGATA
>JAOXRX010000042.1 GCA_025800285.1 Alphaproteobacteria bacterium | reverse complement strand
GCTCTTGATATGCATTATTGTCCATAATTTAGCCTTTTAGACTGTTTCAGGAAGTTTCTCTTCTAAGGCTTGTACTAAATCTTCATCTAAGTCATCTATTTTAGGTAATACAATATTTGCTTTTAGATAAAGGTCACCTTTTGCTCCTGCTTTTCTATTTAAAACTCCAAGCTCTTTTACTCTAAATTTTTGGTTTTGTTTAGTATTTTGTGGAATTTTTAGTGTAATATCTTTCTGAATTGTTTTTATCTCAACTTTCCCACCAAATAATGCAGTCTTTAAAGGTACATCAAATGATTTTGTAAGTGTAAATTCATCTCTTTCGTACTCTGGACTAGCTGATACATTTATTTTTATAATTAAATCACCTCTTTGTCCTTGATGTGATTTTCCTTTTCCTTTTGCCCTAATTTTTTGACCATCTTTTATTCCTTCTGGAATTTTTATATCAAAAGAGTCATTGTTTAGGGAAATATGTTGTTTCCCTCCTAGAACTGATACATCAAAAGGAATAGTAATTTGAGCTTGTGTATCTAAATCAGCTTGGGCAAAACCTTGACCTCCAAATCCACCAAAGCTTGAAAAACCACTTTGACCTCCAAAAGAAGAAGAACCAAAGCCACCAGCACCTCCAAACATCTGTCTTAAAATCTCATCTAAATCAACTCCTGCACCTTGACCTCTTGCAAAATCATGGAAGTTTTGACCACCAAACATAGAGTCACCAAACTGGTCATATTGTTGTTTCTTTTCGGGGTCAGATAACACTTCATAAGCTGCATTTATCTCTTTAAATTTCTCTTCGGCATCTTTTTCTTTATTTACATCAGGATGATATTTTCTCGCTAGTTTTCTATATGCTTTTTTTATCTCATCAGCTGATGCATTTTCATTTACTTTTAATGTCTCATATAAACTTTTTGCCATCTTAAAATCCTAATAATTTGTTTGTATATTATATATAGTATATCAAAAACTTGAGTCAAAGTCAATCAAGTGTATAAGTCCAATACATATGGCACTGAGGATTAATATTTAAAAGGTATTGTACCGGAGAATTCATTTGAAGAGAATGATGTGGAATTTTTGTGTTGTAATCAATTAGCCAGTCAGCCATTTTTTCATTAAATAAATCAATGTTTGTAAATAGTAAATCATTGTTATAATCGACAAATTGCTCTTGTATTGTTCTATTAAATCTTTCATTGTGTGCATTCATTTTTGGAGACTTAGGATAAGTGAAGTAATGGGTTAATTCTTTTTCTTTGACTAAAGTTTGAAAATCTTTTTTAAATTCACTTCCATTGTCTGAAAGAATTAAGAATTTTTCTTTTTTTTCTGATTGTACTTGAGTTAGTCCATCAATTAATGCTTCTAAAACTTTTGCAGTGTTACTTGTATGTTTAGTTGGTATTGCTACTGCAAAGGCAATTCTTGTATTAGGATCAATCATAGTTAATATATATCTTCTAATGCCATTAGATACTCTTTGTATTGTATCTACTGCCCAAAGTTGCATTGGTTCAGTTTTAAGTCCTTTTGGTTTTCTATTTTTAATCTCTTTTTTTCTTGATTTTATTTTTCCATTTCTATCTATACGATGAGGGAATAATCTCATTTTGTCTTTGTCTCTTGAAATAATTCTTCCTATTGTTGATTCTGATGGTAAGCTAAGATTGTTTTCTTTACAGAAGGGAGCTAATAGAATATATAGTTTTGCTTTTCCAATGTTAGGATATTTTTCTCTTAATCTTTTTATTTCATTTACTATTAGCTTTGGAGTTGTTGGTGTTCTTAGTTGTTTTGGTTTGGTTGATTTTGGTTTTAGAGAAGTGATACCATTTTCTTTTAGTTTTGATTTCCATCTATAGATTGTTCTTCTACTTATATTAAAAGCTTCTATTGTTGCTTCTAATCCATATTTATCATAGAATTGTATTATTTTATATCTATCATTAGCTTCTTTATTATCCATATCAAAAAGATAGCTAAATCTTTTAAATGTGCTGTATCCTTTTATTCCATTGAAGAAATATTCTCTTTGCATTATTCACTCTTTAGTTCTCCTCTAAAGAGTGCCATATCTTTCTGAACTTATGCATATATCTTTAGTTTATTTTTTATTTTAACTAAGAAATATGATAATAGTATAAAACATTAAATTATAGATTTGTTTTTATGTTTTTGTTAAATTACCAAAGAATAATTAACTTTTGGATATAATCGCGGATATTTTAGATAAACATATTAATTAATAAAAAGGTTTCTTTAAACGCGGAACCAATTTTAAGGAATTTCAATGAGCAATAAGTACGAACCATCAAAAATAGAAGATAACTATTATAAAATTTGCGAAGATAGAGGTTATTTTGAAATAGATGGGAACAAGGATATTCAAGCCAAAGACAGTAATGGTGTGGGAAAAACTTTTTCTATCATGATGCCCCCACCAAATGTAACAGGTTCTTTACATATTGGACATGCACAGATCGGA
>JAOXRX010000041.1 GCA_025800285.1 Alphaproteobacteria bacterium | reverse complement strand
TTAGAGCACAAAAGCGTTTCCCTTGCATACTTATGTATTAAAGGCATATAGGGCATTACAAGCCGTTTCCAGCAATTATTCCCTTCTTAGAGGCAGGTTAACTATATATTACTCACCCGTGCGCCACTTAGCTGACAATTTTAGCAAGCTAAAATCCGTTCTCGTTCGACTTGCATGTGTTAAGCACGCCGCCAGCGTTCACTCTGAGCCAGGATCAAACTCTCCATAAAAAATTATGAATTAGATTGATCTAAAACATCAGAGTCTCAAAATTTCACTATTTATAGAATAAATAAGTTGTTATTTCGATTCTCTTTATAAACATAAGTTTTTTAGTTAAAAAACTTATAAAAAATATCTCTAACTACTCGTTAAGATATTTGGTTTATAAAAATTATCATCTTAATTAAATTGTAAAAAGAACTTCCGATCTCATCGTACTTCTCTGACATGTTTTTCATGTCGTTCCTCTGAAATTGGACGGGAATTATAATAGAAAAATCTCCCCTTGTCAAGAGTTTAAACTAAAAATTTACTTAAATTTTGAAATTCTTTGGGTTTTTATACTTTTTATGCGCTTTTATTTATTATCTTATATCTATTAGTAATATATTATAGAGATATTTATTTGGTTATTTTTGTAACTTATTTCTAAAAGCTATTTGGATTAAATCCGAAATCCATATTATTATTGAAATTCATCATATTTGGATCACTATATCCATATTGTGTAGATATATTTCTTAGATTCATAATATCCATTTTTGGATCTATATACTGTGGACATACCATTGTACAATTTCCACATAAGGTA
>JAOXRX010000040.1 GCA_025800285.1 Alphaproteobacteria bacterium | reverse complement strand
GATTAAATAATGCTATAGCTGTTAAAATTTTAAAAGAAAATGATATACCTTTACCAAGTCTTATCAAAAAAGAAAGTCTTAAAACAATAAAAGCCTACCAAAAAAAATCTGAAGATTTACTCAAAGTTTATCATGATTTATTGAGTAATAAAGCTAAATTCGATATAATTGGAGGAGTGAGTAAAGCTTTTGCCAGAAATAAAAATCCCCATAATGATACATTGTTACAAATTTCTTATTATAATGTTCTTGGTGAATATATGAATAACATTAACAAACTTGCAAATATTGCGAATAAAACAGGCCAAGGTATCATCCATTTCAACCCTCAACAACTTGTTAACAGACTTGAATTACTCGCTGGATCTATCTTTGCTGGAAACAATGGTGTAAAGCAAGAGTTTTCTCAAATCGTTCATCTTCTTCATCAACTCAAAGTCATCACAAAAATGAAATATTTGCTTGCGAATAGGATTTTTTGTTTTTCCCTGACAATCTCTTTTAAATTATCTTGTTGCGTTTCGGGTTGCGTGACAACATCCGGGCATGTACCGAGAGGTCATGGGGCTAAATCAAATGATGCTCCCTCTAGGGGCATGCGTTACTATTGCACAGTCAATTGCTGTCGCGTCATTCCATTCTTTGACTCGCTGTGGAAGGAGTGTTTTTTATCGTTAAGAGGTAAGCTATTAGTCTTTTTACT